>SKRY01000288.1 GCA_007118235.1 Candidatus Hydrogenedentota bacterium
CGTTGAAATACTGGATGGCCCCTGTGTGCCGGTCAAAGACGGCGGGGGTGGTTCGGCCGCCCGGCACGAACAGTTGATCGCCGCTCACGGCGAGCTGGCCCTGGGGCGCGACGCCGCCGAAGGAGTAATACCGCTTCGAGTCCACAATGGCATCGCTTGCGGCCCCTGAGTTGACCCATTGGACAGCGCCGGTCTCGGCATCCAGCGCGCAAATGAACACCCCTTCGTGAGGCCAGAAACCCGCCGCGAAGTACAGGGTTCCGTCTTTGATCACTGGGCCTCCGCGAGCCGCCCACATGCTGACAAGCCGTTCATTACCCAGCACGAGACGGCCATTGGGAGCCGCGCTAAACGTCCAGATCGGCTCGCCGGTCTCGGCGTCCACGCAATGCAGGCGGCCGTCATCGGAGACCGCATACACGCGGCCTTCCCAGACGAGCGGCGCCATACGGACCGGTCCATCCGTGTAATAGCGCCATTGCTCTTCGCCTGAATCCACATCGTATGCTGTCACCGAATCGGTAACCATTGAAGGGACGTAGAGCATGCCGTTCGCCGCCACCGGCTCATACGATTTATCAAAGGCCAGCTTCTCGAAGTCGTCCATTTGCCACGGCCAAGCCCGCTGAGGCTCAGGAAGCTCCTTCACCCAATGCAACTCGAGATCCTGCTCCAACGCATGAGGGCTCGAAGCTGTCCGGGCTGGGTTATGCCGGTACATGGGCCAATCTTCCGTGGCTTCCCCAAACGCCACCCCGTGCGGCGCAAGAAGCATTCCAGCGATCAGTAGCATGACAGCGGGCATTGTCCGCCAGAAAGTTGGGAGGTCCAGGTGGTCGCGCATGATATCACCTCGTGTGTGCCAAGTCCGTAAACCAATGTTTATGTTGAACATCCTTTAGCCTAGGGGATTCGCGTGGGCGATTCAAACGCGGAGGCGCGCCAAGGACCTTTCCTTAGCGGAATGAAAGCAGGCCGCTGACGGCCGGGAAGTTGAAGTGGGACGCCAGGCGGTGGCAGAATACCCCACGATTCCAACCTAATCGAGCAGATCCATCCCATGTGTTAACCACGGCTGAACAGGCCTTTCCGAAAGGATGAGTGTATCCATGTACGTTTCGCAAGAAGAACAAGAGAGCCATCCGCAGCCGCTGGCCATGCGGTTGTTGAAGGCGCGCACGGTGTTGATAAGCGGTCAAGTGGATCAAGAGCTGGCGGAGCGGGTCATTTCGCAGTTGTTGATCCTGGACGCCGAGTCGCATGATCCCATCCGGGTGCTTATCACGTCGCAGGGCGGCCACGTGGACGCGGGCTACGCCATCCATGACGTGATGCGCTATGCCCTGCATTCAAATCTCAAGACGGTCGGAGCGGGCTGGGTGGCGAGCATCGCCGTGCCCATTTTGTTCGGCGCTCCCCGGGAGAATCGCTTCGCTTTCCCGAATACCCGGTTTCTGTTGCATCAACCCAGCGGCGGCGCGGGCGGCCATCTCTCCGACATTCGCATCGAGGCCCAGGAGATGGTGAAGATCCGGGAGAAGTTAAACAAACTCATGGCGGCTGAAACGGGCCAGAGCGAGGAACGTATCCGCCAAGATAGCGATCGCAATTTCTGGATGTCAGCCGAGGAAGCCCGTAACTACGGGATCATCACGCGGGTTATCTCAAGCGTTGACGAGCTAGGGTAAGCGGCCACGCCAAGCGCGGCATTACAGCGGAGGAAGCACCGATGGATAAGCCCAAGATCGCCGCGTTGAAACCGGCCGTGCTCGATCTTGAACCAGGTTCGTACGCCTGCTGCGCCTGTGGGCTGTCGCAAGACCAGCCCTGGTGCGACGGCTCGCACAAGGGGACGGGATTCAGCCCGAAGACGCTGACCGTCGAGGAGCCCAAGAAGATTGCGCTCTGCATGTGCAAACACAGCGGCGCCATGCCCCTGTGCGACGGCACGCATGGCAAGCTTCCCAAGGATGCCGCCGAGTAAGTATGGGTATTCCGTGTTTGCGTACTTGACATTGCGGCGAAAAGGGATGGTATCATATCTGGCTCTGATGTTGGCTCATTTCGGAGGTGCGCGATTCGCTTCCGCGGTGAGTGTTTAGTCTGAGGAAGGGTTTCGGGAGGTTCATGCGCAGGCAGGGGAGTGCCCGCCTTGGACCTGGTGAATAGAGTCGGCCGTCTGGACGTCCATAACCATGGACTTGAGCTGTGGACCGGAGGCGGTGGGCGATTCCGCCCTTCAGGTTTCGCGAGTTCGAAGAGTGGAGAGAAGAGCAGGGCGCGTCTCTCCAAGGGGAGGCAGGGACTACTTATGCAATCCATGAAGCAGAGAGAACTATGCTGTGCGGAACAACGCGCCATGGAGCGCCACTGGAAGCGGCTTTGTAAGCAGGCGGGAGAAGAAGTCTGCTATGAAGAGGCTATGGACGATTGGTTGGAGAATCACGCCATGAATTGGCGAGAAGAACACCAGCGCCGTTTGTTGGAACGCCAACAGGAAGAGATGAAGAAGCATCGCTGGATCGAGTCGGAGAAGGCGAAGCGTGACTTGGGCTCACAGGCCTATATCGACTGGATCAAGAAGTACGCCGCTCAGTGGCGTGACTGGCACGACCGCGCGGATGACGAGGACTACGATAATTAGTTATCCCCCGGATGCGCCGCCGGATGTGGAGCCCGGCTCATCCGTAAACGCGCGTGAGGCAATCGTCCCCCAGGGTCTCCTCTGAGGTCCTGGGGGATCCGTTTTTCGGAATACCTCCGGCGTGAACCCCGGGAGTCTTCCGGAGAGCCGTTTCCAATTACGAAGCCGCGTGCTTGAGGAGCGTCAAAAGCATTACCAACGGCGTGTTCGCGCGGACGCTGTGAGGCAAGTGCGCGGCCATGTGGATCCAGGTCCCCGCCTGCAAGGGCTTCTCGTCCTCGCCAAGGACGACGGTTCCCTCGCCCTCAAGCACGTGCACCACCGCGGGCTTGGAGGCCGTGTGCTCGGAGAGTTCCTGCCCCGGCCCGAACGCGAATAGCACCACCTTGATGTTCTCGTCTTGGTACAGATTGCGGCTGAGGATCCCATCGTCCGGGGCCTCCGCGCCGTGGGTCAGTTGCTCGATGAAGGTGTAGGGAATCGGCTCGCTGCTCATGGAAGGCTCCTTATCTCTACTGTTTCGTGGCCACAAGGCTCACGGCATATGTATGATTCTTATGCGCGCGGAACACCCGCCGCATGCCGCGCACCCGCCGCCGGGCGACGGGCGAACACAACACGTTGAACGCGAACGACAGTCCGCCCACCAATCCCTCGTCACGCAACAGCCGGCGCGGCTCAAGCAGATGCATGGAGGCGGTCTGGGTCCATTGTACATGGAGCCCCTCGCTTTCCAATAAGGCGCGCCACTCCGCGAGCGTCAAAGGCCGCACGCCCACATGCACCTCCCTCGACAGATCGGCCAACACCCGCGCTTTCACCTCTTCATCCAGGTCATCCGGCGCGAGACAGAGTTCGTGGATGCCGTAGCGGCCTCCCTGCTCCAGCACGCGGGCCGCTTCCCGGACAATGGCCGCTTTGTGGGCGCTCGTCTGCATGGTCAGCATGGCCTCGCCGTAAACCACCGTGGCGGATTCGCCGAGAAGCCCCGTGTCCTCCGCCGTTCCCCGGAGGCAGGAACCGCCGTGACGCTCCACGAAGCGTTGCACCGAGGCGGCGGCGTCCTGATCACGCTCCACCGCGGTATAGCTCTCCGGTCCGCGCGCAAGCGTCAAGGCGGCCGTCGCGCCCAACCCCGGCGCCAACTCCACGACGCGGTCCGTGGATCCAATCGCCAAGGCGTCCAGCATGGCGCGCGTCAGTTCCATGCCGCCCGGCCGCAGCACGCGTTTGCCCATTTGGGCCAGGACCCAGTGACCGGGCATGCGCTCCATGGATAGGTGATCCTTGGTGAAGGGTTCGGCGGCTTCCTTGTGGTCTTCCATGGGGACAAATCCTTTTCCGGCTATTGGCTACGGTAAGTGGAACAGCGTGGTGACGCTCCTCGTCATTCCGAGCGCAAACACCGGAAACGGAAGTTCTATTCCCTAATCAGTGGTTGTGTAGCACAAACATCTGCATAGCAAAATAAGCCGAAAGCAACGCGCGAGTCCGGTTTACCGCCACACGGCCCGCTGAGCGCGGCTTGTAAGCCAATCGCATTGAAGCGCGAGACGCTCCAACCATTCGGGGGCTGTGTACCCTCCCACGGACTCGCCGAACTGTTGGAACTGGAAGCAAAGCGTGGCCACGTGTTTCAGGCCCGCGGCGTGGTAGAGCACGGTCTCCTCCGTGAAGGCCAATGTGCGGTGTTGCTGGTAGGCTCGCAGGAAGGCGTCTGTCCGCCAGGCCAGGCGTTGCGGATCGGTGCAGGTCCGAACGCACAGATTGGAAACTGCGTACGCGAGATCCTCCAAGAAACAGCCTTCTCCCGCGAATTCGAGGTCCACGATCGCCGCGAGTTCCCCGTCGCGGTAGATTAGGTTGCCGCAATGCCAATCCCCGTGGATGAGAGCGCTCTCAAGTTCGTTGCGGACCTCCCAGCGCAGGGCATGTTCGGCATCCCGCAAGAACAAGACAACGCGATTGCACTGATCGGCGCAGGCCCCGGGATCGCCTCCGCCTCGGGCTGTCTCGTAGAATGCCGCGAAGGCCTTGGCGGGCGCCTCGCTGAGGCGCCATTGCGTGGGATCGCGGTCGGGGCACGGAAAGTCCCGGCATGCCTCGTGGAAACGGCCCAGCGCGTTACCGGCCTTGGCAAGGGCGCTCTCGTTAACGGGCATGGGTTCGCCTTCCACAAACTCTTGCAGCTCAATGGCCCACGTGTCCGCCTCCGCGATGCGCCGGCCATCCCTAGCGGCCTCGATACGGGCCACGGGCAGCCCAGCGCTTTGCAGGTGGCCCGACAACCGATGCTGAAAGCGCAGCGCATCGAGCACGGCTGGGTCGCGCCGGTACGTCTTCACCAGAAAACGCCCCGCCGTGGCCTCAAGCATAAGCTTGCGATGTCTGCGTTGATGGACATGCGCCAAGGGACGGGGAACCCCCACTTCGCCAATGGCGTAGCGTTCAGCGATGAAGTGTTGAAGTTCCTTTAGCCCGGATGATGCCTGCATTGCACCCCGCTTTCACATTGGAGACCGCTCGACGAAGCGGTTCTCGGCACAAAAAATCAGAGCAGCCCAGGAGCCCCGGTTTCCCCGATCCGCTCACGCTTATCTCCCATGCCCATTCTACACTACCTTTGCCTTGCAATGCGGAAACACGCAACCAACCAGGATGTAGGCTGCTAATACACTTCGAATTAATGGTGTGCTAATGTTGCTGTGTTCTGTTGTTTCGATGAAACTTTCGCATAACGTTGCGGATTATATTGTTGTTGACGCCGTTCCGCGAGGAAAAGGAGCCTCGCATCGATGTGTTTCGGCGCTCAGACGGGGCGCTGGAAGGAACTAGCTCTGGTGCGTATTAGCTGCATTGAATTTAGGAAAAGGATTGACAGGAGAATACGTAGCATGATAGTTTAAGAATTGCTCGGTAACAACGAGGGAATAGCGAAGAAGTGCGTATTGTTGTTTTTAGTGAATTGGAAGGTGGGGGACAAGAACAGCCTGGCGGTCGCCCGGCAAGGAGGTGTCACCATGTGTCCCAAAAGCAAACTTCGCGGCTTCACCCTAATCGAACTCCTTGTGGTCATCAGCATCATCGCGATTCTCGCGGCGATCCTGCTGCCTGCGTTGGCCCGCGCTCGCGAGGCGGCCAACCGCATCTCGTGCGCCAACAACATGAGGCAGATGGGTTTGGCGTTCCTCATGTTCGCCAATGAACATGATGGGAGGATGCCGCCGGCCGCGCCCAACGATTACTGGGGCCAACCCAACGTGGGCCGGGGAGAGGACCGCGTCACCCGGCCAGGCGAGTACCCTCGGCGTTTGATGCGGAACAACTACATTTTCAATACGAGGACCCTCTACCCCGATTATCTGGATGACATTCGGGTCGCCGTCTGCCCCTCCGGCCAAGTGGGACGCCAAGCCGAGCAGGACAACTGGTACATGGACGTGACGTGGGAGCGGCAGAACGTGGACGAGCGGTTGCTGAGCCGAATTCGAGGCCTGGACCGCGATCACCCGGCCGCGCGGCAGGTGGAGACGCTCGTGGGCCAGGGCGCGCGGTTTGACCCCGAGTGCTTCACCAGCCAGATGTACTTCTACCTGCCCTATGCCGTGTACACCGAGCAACAGGCCGTCTTTCTGTTCCTGGAGTTGTCGCGGCGCATGCATATCGGCGAGGTCGGCTTCATGAGCACCGACCTGGTGGTGCCGGAGCATGCATGGCCCGTCGGCGCCACGACCTACACCCATGGACCCGGCGGAAGAAACATGTTCCTGCGCACGGCGATCAACGTCGGGCGGTTCTTCATCGAGGATATCAACAATGCCGCGGCCACGGCAGTGGCGGATTCCCAGGTTCCCGTTTTGTTCGACTCGCCCGTTGACCATGGCATCCACAAGATGAACCACTTCCCGCTGGGCGGCAATGTGTTGTACCTCGATGGCCATGTGGAATTCGTCCGCTACCGTCAAACCAGGGACGTGGACGACATCTTTGATCCATTGTATGACTTCTTCACCGCCGAGCAGCTTCCCTACACAACGGACCTCATTGAGCTGCTTCGCATCAATGCGTGGGATGGCACTGCGCTCCGGGGGGTGCCGCCTTGGTGCGCCAACAGAACTCCTGGCACGCCATTCGAGCCGCGCTATTGGTACTATCCCGATGATCGCAGGTACAGAGATATGATCGGTTATGTGCCCGTGGGCGATCCGCCGCCGCGCGTGCCGGACCCGATAGGCGGCGACCCGGACGACGACGCTTAGACTAGCCACAAAAAGAGGGGAGAAGTCTCATGGAGTGCATGGAGTGTGGAATACGCAGTGCGGTAGGGTCGTGTAAGACATGTGGCAAACTACTGTGTGAGGAGTGCGGGGCCGAGTGCGAGGAATGCGGGCATGCAATTTGCTCCGAGCACATCAATATCACGCCCGGTAAGCGGAAACTGTGCGATGCCTGCTTCGAGAAACGGCAAGAACGCCGGGAAGGCCGCAAATCGGGACATGGCAAGGCCAAGGCCCAGGGCGGCGTGGTCGAAGAACTTCAGGACGAGGAACTCGAGGAAGCCGAAACCCTGGAGGAGCGCGCCCTCACGGCGAGCGCCCGCCGCGCCCCGAATCCATCTGTCATTAGTATTAGCGTGGCGGGGTTGGGCTTGGTGTTGATGCTGCTGGTGCTCATTTTTCCCGATCTGCGGCGCGTCGCGCTAGGACCGGACACCTTCTTGCCGACGCCGCTCGTCTTGCTTATCATCCCGCTGGTGGCAGTGGCATGGGGAATCCTCGGCATGCAACAGAAAGAGAGCGATAGCCGAACCCCCTACCGGACGCTGTGGAGACGATCCGCCGCCGGTGTGGCGATCGCCGTGGTGAGTTGCGTGCTCGGTGTGGTCGCGTGGCAAACGGACCCCGCCCGCATCGCGGAGTTGGAGGCGCGCGAGATCCAGCAAAGGGAGATGACCCCCGAAGAGCTGGAGGAACGGCGCCGGCAACTGTTTGAAAGGTACTAGCCCAACCACGGACGGCCAACAATCAAGCCATTGCCGGGGGGCGCGGCGCTGTTCCGCGTCCCCAGTAGTGGTTTAACGGCGTCCGATCGCCAAAGGAATTCCTGGCGTGCTGTCGGCGTTACACTTAAGGGGTAGTGGATAAAGGCGGGGAGACCCTGATGGTTGGGTCTCCCCGCCTCAATTACGGCTAGCGGTTTCCCGGCGTGAAAGCGGATCCCTATGCCAGCGCGATTCTCTGAATGCCCGCGAGTTCCTCGTCGCTCAAGATCTCGAAGTTGCGGGCGATGTCCACGTTCTCGTCCACCTGGCCCACTTCCGTGATGCCGACGATGGCGGTGGCGACGGAATGGCTCAGGGTATAGGAAAGGGCCTGCTGCATACTTACCCCGCGATCGAGCACGCGGCCGCGGGACACAACTTTCATGGCGATAACGCCCACGTCCTTCTCGGCGGCCTTTTCGAGAAATTCATCCATGTCTTCCGGGCCGTTGAGGTTCAAGTCGGCCGCGTTAAGCGAAATCAGCACGCAATCGTAATCGTGGCGTTCGATGGCCTCGGTCATCAGGGCGGGCGTGTGGCCCGTGATGCCCCGGTAACTGATGACGCCTTCGTCGCGCAGTCGATTGAACGCCCGCAAGGCGCCATCCTCGCTGCCAATCTGATCCAGCTCGTCAAAACTGTCCACGGCGTGATGTTGATACAGGTCGATGTGATCGGTCTGCAAGCGTTCCAGGCTCTGCTCGCACAAGCGCAGCGTGCCATCGTA
>SKRY01000065.1 GCA_007118235.1 Candidatus Hydrogenedentota bacterium
TGCATTAGTTTGCACAGGCCGCACTCTGGCTCGTCATCGTCCGCATGAAGTGGATCACCGGACGCGTGGCGCCCGTAATAGTCCGGCAACACGATGTCGTGGAGCGCCCCGGCCAGCAAGAGCGCCAAGGCAACCCATACCGCCGCGAAAAACGTCTGCCGGCGCCAGCGGCGATTTTCGCGGCTTGTGGGTCTCATGACGCTCATGTACATCTGTCCGGGGTTGTTGGGGACGCACCAGAGGGGAAAACTTCCCGGTATCCATATCTATATGACAGGACTATATCAATAAGAGCCTCTTGCGTCAACTGTCATGCACCGTCTAGCCGCCAGATGAGGCGGTACTCTCTTTGTCAACAGAGTTGAGACAGTCCTTGCCAGAAACTGGCCGCAAGGCGCAAGAACGAACGGTCACGTTCGACGGGGCTTCGGACCCACGCGGGGGACGGGTATTGACGTCTAATTGGTGACGTTTACGTTCCAGCGTATTCGGCGGTAGGCCCACATGGCGTCCTCGTCTGGCGTCTGCGCCACGCATTCCAACCGGCGCTGACCGGGTTGCTCGAAGGTGTGCGTCAAGCTTCGTCCGCTACCCACTTCGCGGCCGTCGACGTACCAGGTGTAAGCGGTGTAGCCCGCCGGGGCCTCGATGGCGAATTCGCGGCCGGCCGTGACAGACCAGTCCGCCGTAGGCATCTCCAGCACGTCGAATTCGCCTTCCCAACTCGCGACCAGGTGGCCCTGTTGGCTCTCGCGGCGCTCCTCGACGCGCAGGCTGTGGGTTCCGGTTTCGTCCAGGGGATGCGCGAGATTGGCGGCGCCAATGCCCTCGTGCACCACTTCGCCGTTGATGAACCACTGGAAATACCGGCCGGGTTCATGGCCCAAACCAAGCCGCAGGATTTGACCTTCGTAGAAGGCGCTCGGCAGGGAAATGGAGAGGTGCGCCCGTGGGGCCTCGCGGCTCAGGCCCAATTCTTGTTTCAGGGTTTGCACATCAATCCCGCGCCGTTCGGCCTCCCGCTCCAACGTGTCTGGCAGTTCGGTTAGCGGCGCGTGGACCACGGCATAGGTCTCCTCCCCGTTCACGCCAATCCGGATGTCGTAGGTTCCGATTTCCAGGGTGTCTTCCCGCCCTTCAATGATCACCGAACCCGGGCGATCGCCGGTCCGAAGGTTGAACATGCGGCTGTAGTCGCTGCCGGTCGCGAACGCCGCCAGGGAGTGGATGCTATCGGTGGGGACGAATTGGCCGTTGCGCAACACCCGGACCTCGGCGCGCGCGCCCCGGGTGTGAAAGGTGACGCGAGACGGCTCCACGCGCAACCCTTCCGAGACCTCCGGCCCGACATCGTCAGGCCGTAATTGAACGGGTTGCGGCTCGGGGCGGTCCAGCGGTTCGGTTTGGATTTGGCCTCCTGCGGGGGCGGCAACAAGCACGGCGGCCAGGAGCGCCATAAAGGGCAGGCCAAAGCGGAGCGTCCGCGCGCTATTGGCGGACCAGGCTTGGCGAGGCCCGGACGTGAAATGATGTAATGGAAGCATCTCTTGATCCCTCCTTTCTGGAGTATGGGGCGTCTCAAACGAAAAACGGGGGGAACATCCCCGGATTGTCCGATGGCAAATGCTGCAATCCTTCCCTTTTCGCGGATGAGACTGCCAACCATACAGTACTATCTCCCGGCGCGCCAAAGGGTTGCACGGGAAACGGCGGTGTGCCGGGGTGTTTACATCCCCCGGCCCTTCGGGCCACCCCCTTCAAAGGGGGAATTGTACTTGAAAGCCGACAAGATGCCGGCGTGACCGGGCATCCGTAAATCTGGAGTAAGCGCTCGCTTCGGTCCCTTCAGGACCGGTTCCGGGGTGGCCTGTGACCTGGGACTGCGCTTCGCTTGTCCCAGGCTACTCGCTATCGCGCCTCTGGCGCGGGTGGGATGGATTTATTCTTGAATAAGTCAGACGCGTTACGGGGCATCCGCAAAGCCGGAGCGGACTGACTGCTGGTCAGCGTTCCACGTGCTCTCGCAGAAAGGCCACGGCGGCGTCGGGCTGATCAATGAAGACGCCGTCCGCGCCGAGATCAAACAGGAGCCGCTCCAGCAACGCCTCCACGCTTTCCGCGTGCGAGGGCAGGCGATCCGTGCGGACCGTCCAGGGATGCACCACCAAGTCCCGGGCATGCGCGCCGGTGATCAGGGCGTTGTCGTCGACCACCTCCCCGGCGCTGTCGATGATTCGGCTGATGGAAGGGCCGATGCCGCCGGCGTACTCCGCGATTTCGTCCAACCCCTCCGGCGTCACCATCGGGTCCGCGCCCACTCCGCCGCCAATGAGCTGCACGAGCCGCAATTCGCACCCCAATTCCTGCAGCCGTTGAAGGCTTTCCGCTTCGAAGGACTGCACAATGACAGGATCGGACGCCGACTCGTACCCGTACTCGGCCAGCACGTCCATCAGGATGCGCTCGAAGTCATGGCCGTGCTCCGCGTGCCAGCTCGACGCCTTGGTCTCGGGATAGATGCCCACGCTCCGGCCGGTGGCGTGGTTCATCCCTTGGGTCAACTCGATGAGTTCGGCCAGCGTGGCGATGCGAAAGACCAGCTTTTCGTGGGTGTTTGGAAAGCGACCCGGGTACACCAACTCCCCGCTGGCGGGATGGACCCGTTCGCGCACGGCGAGCTGCTTGATCTCGTCCAACGTGAAGTCGATGGCGTAATGCCGCCCGTCGTCCCGCGCGCGATCCGGGAAGACTTCCGCGACGTTCGTGGTCGCGTCCAACGTGCGATCGTGCAACGCGATGGGGACGCCGTCCTTCGTGAGCATAAGGTCCGGCTCAAGGTAATCCGCGCCTTGCCCATAGGCCATGGCATAGCTTTCCAGGGTATGCTCGGGCAGATAGCCCGGCGCCCCGCGATGCGCGATCACCGCCTTGCCGTAAGCATACGCCTCTGATTCGCCGAGAGCCGGGGCCGCGGCGGTTAGAAACCCGATGATCACGATCGCCGCCTTGAATAGGGCAGGGCGGCCGCCGAGCGAGAAGCGATTTGATTGCATGGACAACAGTCTCCCTTATGATGTGGCATGGCGCCTACATGTTGACTCATTGACGAGGTTTACCGGCCGCCACAGAGGCCCAGGCATGCGTTCAGATAGCCGTGAGACTCCGCGGCAATGATGGCGCACCGGCTAAGGTCGTAATCCCGCGCGCCCATGATCTCGAGGTTTACCGGGCCGCTGTAGTCCGCCTCGACGAGGACCTTGGAGTACCCAAACAACTCCACGTCGCCCCGGCCGCACGCCTGTTCCTCGGGCCGTCCCGGGCCTGGTCCCTCGCCCTTGCAATCGCGGATATGGACGTGGCGAACCTTGGTGATGACCTGCTTCAGGGCGGCCTTGGGCTCTTCTCCCGCCCGGTGGATATGGCTGGGATCCATGTCGATGCCGAAGGCGGGCGAATCGATTTCGGCCATGGCCTGGAGCGTGGTCTCCGTATTATGGATGACCGATCCAACGCGGGCCTTCACGCAGAGAACCATGCCCAACTCTTCCGCCTTATCGGTCATGCGCGCCAACGCCTCCATGGACCGCCGCCAGTCCTCGGCTGAATCCGGCGTCCCCCCGGCCGAGATATTGATGATGCGAATACCCATCTCGGCGCCCGCATCAAACGCCTTTAGGAGCCGTTCCTCGTTCAACTCGCCGACTTCGATGGCGGTCAGGGGCACATCAAGGTCGCGGGCGATGGCTTTGACGCTGGGGGCATCCCGTTTCCAGTTATCCAACACGAGATGTTCGCACACCCCTTGAATCGCCGAGATCTCCGCTCCATCAAAACCCGCCCACCTGATGTGCTTTAACGCCGTCCGCAAATCGAATCCGGCGAAGAGTACCGTGTTGACGCCCAAATGAATCATGGTTCGTCTGTCACTCCTATATCCGCTGGGGAATAGCCCATTGCTAAACCCTTATGTATAAGCGATTGTTGATTCGTCCTACAGGACGTTCAATTCAAGCATGTCCCAAGCGGCCTTGTCAATTTAACGGAAGAACACGGAGCGATAGGACGGCGTCCGCATAACATCCTGTGTCTCTACCCCACGGAAAAGCCTTCAATAACTCCTCAAGACTGTCTTCAAGGCTACAGCAAGAGCGCAAAAAGCAATATGAGTATAGGCGAGAAAATAGGACTGAAGCAGACATGTGGATCCGTCGCCTCTCTCCATGACGCTTTCGTCCACCCGGTAATGCGGGAAGAACCTCACACACCTAGGATTGGGAGAAAAATGGAAAGGAAACTCTCAAGAAATCGTCATCCCCGGAGCAGGATGAAGAGGGTTGGGGAACCGCCCAGATCCGGGGGACATCTCCACGTACGCGCGTGGCGAAAACTCTTCCCCTTTTCTTTTGGCTAGCTCGGTGGCTGGTCGTGTGAGCGCTCAAATGCCACGAAAAGAGAAACCGAAAACCTGCTCGAAAAAGAACGCCATGAAGGTAAGCCACAAAGTGAAAAAGTAGTACAGGAAGTTGTCCGACATTCTACTCGCCTTCTTTCTGTCTGAGTCTTGTGTAGACCGGCAACGCGCGATGAAGAGCCGTTGGTGATATCTGCCCGGGACGCAAGTTGCTGAAGAACGCTGCCCAGCCATTTGACTGAATTCTACCAGCCTTCGAGCCGCCGCGACAACAAACGCTCCACATACTGCGAAGCGTTCGCCTTCTTCCAGCTTTGCCTATTGCCGGGCAACGCCTTGGGTCCGAACTTGGCCACGAGGCTGTTGTGGATGCTGTTCGAGAGAAGGTTTCACAGGATGTCGGCGGGATTCCTAGACCAATCGGGAGAGGGGGCTGAACGTAAGGCCATTCATTCGGCGAGACTTGACGCGCCAGATGCTGTTTCACTGGTGAAGCGAGACCACGAGTTGTCACTCGGGATGGGCCGCGGCTCCGGCGTGTTGCGTAAGTCCTTGCGTGGAGGGGGTTTGCGTGGAGCTGGAGCGGGGATTCGAACCCCGGACCCCATCATTACGAGTGATGTGCTCTGGCCAGCTGAGCTACTCCAGCTAAAGAGAATGGTGCCGAGGGGCAGATTCGAACTGCCGACACCCGGATTTTCAGTCCGGTGCTCTACCAACTGAGCTACCTCGGCGTGACGGTGGGGAATATACCTTATGGGGGGGAGTCATGTCAACTCCGGTTCCATGCTCAGGCGCCGGGGGGATTCGCCTCTCCGTGCGGGGTTAGCCGGGGGGTGAGGACTTGGCTGTTTTTCGCCGGCGTTTCAAGCCTCCCAAGGCGAGCCCGAGGAATGGGGCAACCCCGGCGCCTACCAGGCCGCCGCCGAGCCACAGGGGAGCGGGATCGGGCACGTATTCGACCTTGAGCAGGGCCTTGTTCAGGGCAAGGGGATCCACAACCCCTTGACGGATGACCCAGGAGCCCACGCGGACTTCCCCGCCGGCGGGCAGTTGGGCAGTCCAGTCCGTATCGTCTTGCGAATCCGTGATGCGCAGGTCGTAGCGCATGACGGGGGGTGTCGTTTGCGTAAAGAACTCCAGCAACAGTTCCCCCTTGCGCACGGCCTCTCCCTCCCGGAGGTGAAGGGTCTCGTCCTCAAACTCAATGATGGCCTCGGTGAAGGGGGATTCCCTCTGGTGCACCGGCACGGCGTCTTCCAACACTTGATCCAGCCGCACCTCAAGATCGAATTCCTCGATGCGCCATGCGCCGCCTCCCTCGAGCCGCTGGCTGTCCACGACTTCCCCTTGGCGGTAGGCCGCGGCGTAGGCGGCGCCTTGCCGCCAGGGATACAGGGCAATTGCGCGGGGGAGCCGGGCTGGATACTCAAACCGGACCGCATCTCCGGGGCTGTAGTTGTTGGCGTAATACCATTGGCGCGTGCGCTCGCTTCCCTGGTCCACCTCGACAAGCACGGCGGGGGCCTCGCGTTCGCCGTGCCGCGGCTCGTAGGCGAGGAGGGTCACGAGGGTTCCATCGGACAGGGTAACGCCCGAGCCGGGCAGGAAGGAGCCAAACCAATGGACGACGGCGCCCTCGACGGCGCCCCAACGCGCGTTGTCCAGGTCGGGCAGGGGACTCCGCGCGTGTTCGGCGGCGGTTTCCTCATTCGTCTTCCATTCCAGATAGAGGCCGGTATCGGGCTCCATGGTGCTCCATGCGCCCTCGGTGAGGAAGATGCGGTTGCTCCAGTAGGCGTCCTGTTCTCGCAAGGAGATGGCCGCCATGGATTGGCCGCGGGGATCGCGAATCAGCCCGCTCCAGCGCTGTATTGCCGCGATCTCTCCGGTAACGCCGTTCAACTCCACGTGATCGCCTTGGGAAATCGCGATGCGGTTGACGCCTTCCGGGCTCCGGGTTTCCAGAAGGCGCCGGGGCGAGGGTTGCTCGACGATGGCATAGTTTTCCAGCGTGACGGAGAAGGGTAGCCTCACCACATCGTAAAGCCGCCCTTCCTCTAATCGGGGGACCACGGCCTCGGGATTGGTGAACCGGATGGCCTCGGCGGGGGTTTGTCTGTACACGGGGGTGTGCCCCGCTTGAAAGTCTGCCGCCCTGCCCGAGGGATGAACGGCGGTCCGTTCGGAATTCCCATGCGCGACGCACAGTTCGCCGCGGAAGGGAACGCCCGTGTATTGGGGATAGCTCTCGTGAAGCAGTTTGGCGCCGCCCGATATGGCTCCAAGGCCGCAAAGAAGTAGTAGAAGAGAGAGGAGGCCCCGTCCTCCTTTATGGGTCGTTCGATACGCGTGTCGTGCAGCTGTCATTCTATCAGGTTGAACCCATGGCGGTTTCCGTTGTCCGACTGTCTCGACCGCGGCGGCCCCGCGACCTGGCCCGCCCCGTCTGTTGTATCCCCAAAACGGACTTGGCGTTGCATCCGGCGTTAGCCACGGCTACCGCTTTCCTCCTCAACGCATCGAGGAGGCGTGGGCGCCAACCTTACTGAGTTGCGGCGCCTGGAGCGCGCGTGCGGCCTATGAGGCGGCGGCGCCATTCAGAAACAGGTTCACCAAACGCTCCGCGAATTCCGGAGTCAGCGCTTCCTGGTCACTTCCCCAGCGGGACAGGATTTGCATGTCCAGCATCGCGCAAAAGGCCATGGCGATTTCTTCGGTGTCCCCTGGTTTCAGATCACCACTCTCGATGCCTTCTCGCACGACATTCTGAATTCGATCGAAGCGATCCCGCCACAGCGCTTTCTTGTCGATATCGGGACCTTGCCCGGGCGGGGAGAAGAACAACTGCAGGGTCAGCCGCACAACGGCTGGCTCGGTTTCGGCTTGTTCGAAGAAGTTGCGCGCGATGGCTCGAAGCCGATCGGCGCAGCCCGTGATTTCTTCACAGATGGCGTCGATCTGATGGGCGTTGTTCTGGATGCGCGATTTGATAAGCCTCGAGAACAGGCCTTCCTTGCTTGCGAAGTAATAGTAGAGCACGGGCCGCGTCACTCCCGCGCGCTCTATGATTTCACGCACGGATGTCGATTCAAAGCCCTTCTCAGCAAACAGACTTAAAGCGCTGTCCATCAGGCGCAGCTCGGTCTTGTTTGGCCGGCGCACCAAGAATGGGGATGCGACTTCAGACATAGAAACTCCTTCATGTAGTGGTGCGATATGCAATCCACTGGGTTACGGGGCACACAAAACACGTTGCGGTAAAACACTTCCTTTGTGCGGATGCCTAAGGGTTCCGGCACAAACAGACATTGACCCCTTCTTCCGGAAAACTGATGACTTAGCAACGTTTACCAAAGTATATATTCAAAGTAGGTCTTCTGTCAAGCGCGAATATATTCGACCATAAGCATAGTATAGCGCAAATTGTTCAGTCCTTGCAAGGAATGGGCGTTCCCGCATAATTGCTGTCTTGCGCGCGGGCTGAGGGCGCCGCCAACTCACACCCCTCAACTCAGGTAAGGGTGATGTGTGTACTAGGTGATGGCGTCGGCGAAAGCTAAGGCGGCTCTTATAGCATCAAAACCAGACGAGTTCAAGTCGAGACGCACGGCCCGGCGATTGGGAGGCCCCTAGACCTGGCCAAATTCTTGCCACGTACGGTAAAACCCTTTACTCAACAGTCGTGAGGACACTGTTGATTCCCTTGCCGCCGAAAAAGGCGCCGTCGTAGCCCGTTTCCCCTTGAGTGAGCGCCCCATCGAGGAGGTGTGCGCGGGCGCTGCCGGGGGCCTTGGGGGCGCTGTTGAGGCAACCGCCCCAGTCGCCGGGTACGTGCGCTGCTCTAGGGAACAACATCCCCCTTGTTCCCCCTTCGAAGGGGGGAATTAACCTTCCAAAGCGGCTACACCGGGTGGGCCGCAGTTCACCCCCAGGTGAGCGGATCCATTCCCCCTTTGAAGGGGGTGGCCCGAAGGGCCGGGGGATGTAAACGCCCCGCA
>SKRY01000080.1 GCA_007118235.1 Candidatus Hydrogenedentota bacterium
GTTACCGGGGCATCACGGGCCACACGCCCGCGTTGATGACCGAGGCCATCGAGCGGCACGATTACGATTGCGTGTTGATTTCGCTCAACGCCGCCAATATGAACCTTAATGGCCCGGAGAATTTGGATGAATTCCTCGAGAAGGCGGCCGAAAAGGATGTGGGGGTCATCGCAATGAAGGTGGTCTCCCGCGGCGGCGTGCTCGACCGAGGCGTGAACATGCAGCAAGCCTTGTCCTACACCCTGAGTCATGCCGTGGCCACGGCCATCATCGGCATCACCGAAGTAGGCCAAGTGGACGAAGATGTCGAGATCGCCCGTAACTTCGACATCTTGAGCGACGACGAACTCGAGGCAATTCGGGAAATAGCGCTTGCGTAGTGGTCCGCCCCGCGCAGGGCGGCGTCTGGCGAGATAAGAGGCGGGGAAACCCCATGGGCGGGTTTCCCCGCCTTCATTTGTGACCCGTGTATTCCTTAGCGCTCACGCCGCTCACGTCGCGGCCTGACTCCCCAGCTTTGCGCGCAAATGCTTGATGGTCTCGATCAACCCGTCTTCTAAGTTCACCTTGGGCTCCCACCCCAATACCGTCCGGGCCTTCGTGATATCCGGACACCGGCGGCGGGGATCTTCCTCGAAAGGCAGGGGTTTCGTAATCAGTTCACTGGAACTCCCGGTAACGCTCAGGATGGTTTCCGCCAATTCGCGGATGGTTCGCTCATACGGATTGCCAATGTTCACGGGTTTGGGTTCATCGGAGAAGAGCAGCCGGACGATTCCGTCCGCGAGATCGGATACGTAGCAGAAACTGCGGGTCTGCTGCCCCCCGCCGTACAGCGTGAGCGGCTCGCCCCGCAGGGCTTGGCACACCAGGTTGGTCACGACCCGCCCGTCATCGGGCCGCATCCGTGGACCGTACGTATTGAAAATGCGGACGATGCGCGTCTCCAGGTTCCGTTCCCGCTGGTAGGTCATCGTCACGATCTCCGCGTAACGCTTCGCTTCGTCGTATACGCTGCGGCGGCCAATGGGATTCACATTGCCCCAGTACTCTTCCTTCTGCGGATGATGCTCCGGAACGGGATCTCCATAGATCTCCGACGTGCTCGCCAACAGAAAACGCGCGCTGTGGCGTTCGGCCAATTCCAACAGATTGTGCGTGGCGAAGGAACCCGCGCGCAGGCACTCAAACGGTTTCCGCAGGAAATCGCATGGGCTGGCGGGCGACGCCATGTGCATCACACAATCCAGCGAGCCCGTTACCTGTACGGGATCGCATGCGTCTTGTTCGATAAACGTGAAACCTTTCCGCCCATCCAGGTGGGCGATATTCTCCGGTTGACCCGTGCAGAGATTGTCCAGCACGGTTACTTCATGGCCGGCGTCGAGCAACAGATCCGTGAGATGCGACCCGAGAAAACCCGCGCCCCCACTCATTAGAATTCTAAACATCGATTACTCCTGAGAACGTGATAAAGAACAGCCGCCGGATTATGCCAAGGCGGCCGCCTTCCCTACGCGCACCCTGGGTTGTCGCAGTGTAAGATTACGTAAACACAGCGCTGAAAGCGGGCGAGAACATGACAAGCGAGGGATAAGGCAAGTATCCGGTATCTACAAAGAAGAGGTATTTGCGCCCTTGGATGACACACCCTCGTTGAGACTTAGCACAGACAGCCCAAGCATGTCTCTGAGTTGCGTTAGCTCGCTCTCGACACATTCGGGAGGGACTATCGATTCCAATATGAGTGGCACATCTGGCGTTGCTTGTTGAAGAAGTGGCGCAAAAGCTTTCACGCATTCCCGGTTAAGAGCCCCATGGCGTCCTTCCGCATCCACGTGACTCACATGAATGTGACGGACATGTCCCTTGAACTCGTCCCAAATGCGCCCGGCCAGCATCATCGAGGGGTCGATTTGGCGAGCGTGAGCAATATCAAAACACAGCCCCGCCTCGGGCAGTTCTTCGAAAACAACCTCAAGCTCCTCCGGCGTCCGGCCACATGCCTTGCGCCGATCCATATTCTCCACCACCAGCAATTCACCGAAGCTGCGCCACCCCTTCCAGTCCGTGATGGCGTCCGGATGAACCACAATCGGCCATCCTCTCTCTGCGGCTCTCTCCAAATAGGCAAGCACGGACCGTTCCGATAGCGCCGTAAACGCGCCGGGCGCATGGAGAGCAACATAGTCAAAACCGGTGAAATCAAGTCTGGGCAGTTTGTCTATCAACACGGGAAGCTCCGTGTCCCTCAGGGCCGACACTTCAACCGCATCGGCCGAACTCTCCCGGATCAACGCCAGACCTCGCTCGACGTCTCCTTTCGCTACCGCACCTGTACTAAATCCTAGCCGCATATCAGAATACCCCGTATGTTCGGGTAAGTCCACGTAACTCCTCGGTCTCAAAGAACAGGTTCTCAAGGCCGTTCTGAAAGTCGTCACCAAGCTCTTTGATGTCCCGCCATGTGCGAGTAGCCTGAACATCAAGCGCCTTCAGTTCACCTCTCTTTGCGGAATCGCTCATTATCCCTAGGAATTCATCATATGTTCCGAATAGCTTTGCCGCTAACTCCTCTCTTCTATCCGAAAGGCAGAGAAGAAAATCGGCCATTATCTCCAACGGAGTACGTCTAAAAGACGTCTTCAATTCTTCATGAATTGGATTAGAACACTTATCAAGCTGCAAGCATACGAGGAGGCCAGCGGCAAAGATAAGCTTACGTGATATGCGCAATTTCGCATTGCGTTCGCCCCATTTCTCGCCTCCTTGCTCCCATTCCTTCCAGGCAAAGTCCACGCACATTGTGCGCCAATAGCGCACGATATCGTTAAGAAGAAATCTAGGAACCTTGGGGTGTTGTGCAGTCCCGCTCTTCAAATACCGCTTGAGCACCATGTCAATAACTCGTGAGTATGGCCCATCTGAGGATCCATCCCCAACAGGTTTTCCTTCTAGTAGAAGAAGGATCCGCTGCGTAATATTCCTGTTGGTGTCGTGCTCACCGCCGATATGATGGAGGATGTCATGACTAAACGCCATTCGGCCGAAGATACCTGTTCCTCCGGGCTCCACGAACTTTTCCGCTGTAAGACAATCTGAAATTTGCCTTATAAGCTCAGAATGGCCGAGATCGGCGCGGCCATCCACAAGCAACGTCCAGTCAACATCACTGCTGGAAGTCCACTCATCCCTGCCAAGAGACCCAAAAACCACCACTTCGCTTTCCGGCGGTCCATTGTCTGAAGAGACTCCAAAGGATTCCAAATCGACGCCATGTGTGAGAATATCGCGCAGTTTAGTGCGCTGTTTCTCGGCTTCTTTCCGCGCTTTGGCTATGTTTGGCCACGAGTCGTTACATGTTTCCGCGAGTTGCTCAACGTATGTCATGAGGAGATACTCCCGCCCTTCAGCAGAATCATGCTTCAACCTTCATGAGCTTGACTATAGCAAGCACATCCTCTCCGCGCAATGTTCCCCGCCAAGCTCGGTCTCCAGCCTCCCCCTCATTCCCGCGCGGTTTCCTCGCCGGTGGAGAAGGGGGCATCCTCGCTTGTCCAGACGACTTCGTTGTCGAGCAGAGGCAAATCCGTGTCGAAGACATCGTTCAACACGATACGGAAAACATTGACTAAGCTAACCTCCCCGTTGAGCGCGGCTTGGGTTTGCTCCGTCATGCCGGGGATGTGGACCATGGTGAGGTTGGCCAAGGTTTGGCTCGGTGGCCGTGTGGCCAGTTCGGGGTGAAGGATGCCCATACCCTTGGTGGACGTGACCACAATAACGGGCGGTTCCGGGGAATGCTCAAGGATCGCCTCCACCGCTTCGCTCAGTTCCTGGTTCGCGTAATGCAGTTGTTCCCGGTACGCCCGGATGTACTCGGGCCAGCTTAGTTGGAAAAACGGCGTCCACTGGCGTCCGTCCTCCGTCGGTATCTCGGCCCGCCCCCCGCGCCGGTCGAACAAGAACGGCGGGCCGGGCATGCTGACGTAAGCATGCACAAATCGGGGACGGCCGGCCTCTTCTTGGGGAATCGCTCGCAATCCGTCGAACACGTAATGGATGCGTCTGCGCTCGACCACTTCCCGCAGGTTAAGGGGGTCCCGGTGGCGGGCGTGGTTCCATAGTTGAAGCGTGCGGGCCGCAACGGTCCGGTTGGCCAGGACCATCTCGAATTCACTTAGGACATCGTGCGGCCGAATGTAGAGATCGACCTCTCCCCGCGGCTCGAGCAGTTCCATCCCCGGCGGCAACGCGATGAGTTCATACCCCGCCTGGCGTAGAATTCTATATACCCGGTTCCCGTGGTACAACTCGGCCACATCGCGCAGGTCGCCCTGGGCCCGCGCGGCCTCGGGGGCGAGGGTGTGGAGATAGTCGAAGTTCATACAAGCAGTGAGGCAGAGGAGGGTCGAAGGGTAATTGGCGAGACTCGTATTGGCGACGTGAAACCCTTTGTCCCTCATGCTCTGGAGAAAGGGGTGGTTGTTATAACCATAGAGGTCGCGCAGGACATCCTGCCGGGTGTACCCGTCCAACACAAGCACATAGATGTCCGGATAATCCGGGCTTGGTTCAAGGACGTCGAGCGAAAAGGGGAGTTCGGGCGGTTCCCGAAGAAGGGGCGCCTCCCAGTTAAACGCGACGTTCGCGATGGAAAGGCCCAACAGCGCGCCGGCGAACCAATTGGCCGTGCGGGTAAGCAGCACGAAGCCGCCGCGCCGCAGCAGCAGGTAAACCACCACAATGGCGGCGGCCAACAAATAGAACGCGATCATCCACGCCGTGCCCCGCCCGAAGGCTGGGGCCGCAAGCCATTCCACGATAGCGGGCAGAAACAGGGCAAACGCCACCAAGCCAGCCGCATAATGGCGCCAACTGGGCCGGCGGCGGCGCCAACGGTAAATGGCGTAACACCCGCTGGCCACGGCCAACGCGTAAAGCGAGTAAAAAATCGGGTTGGCGGTCTCGTCAACGCGGGGAGTGACCCATTCGATGGCATTCTCCAGCACGCCCCACCCCGAAAGCCCTGTGAGAACCAAGACGGACGTGATGATTCCCGCCCGGTGAGGCTGCCGCAGCAGCGCCCACAACACAAACCAGAGCAAGATCGCGCCTCCCCCCAGAATCAGAGCGGGACGGACCAATGCGATCGGGGGCGTCTTGTCCAAGTTGTGGGCATAAAGCCCCAATAGGGGGTACAACGCAAAAAAGAGCGGGTGCAGCACCAGCACGGGATAGCGCCGCAGGCGCGCCAAGGCCTGCCTGGCGCGCGGCGAGGCGAGCGGCGCATAGTTGGGTTCCATTGAGTCGGCTGGCGGCAATTGAGTTAATCAGACTCCGCTATTATCGCACACATAAACCATATGGCCCCCACTGGCCCAAAGCGGTTCTCACCCTGGCCAAAGGGGGCGTCCCATGCCCATGCATTGTACACGCTTTCTCTCTGGGAGCAAAGTTTGGGCCAAAAGATCCTGTGAGATCCCAAGTCTCGCGGCCTATTCTGCGGCAAGTATGGTAGTTTGCGCCGAGGCCTCCGATCCAGAATGCGCATAAGCAACACATATAGGCAGGCCAATGGGTTCGCTCTGTCCGGACCGAGTGCGCCGAATCGCGCGCCTGGCGCCAGACATGTGATTCATGCGTTTATTGCGGGTTCCGAGCCCATCGTTTCACGCGGAGAGACATGGCGCGCCCGCCGGGCTAGGTAATACCCCAGCGCGCCGTGGGTTGGCGAGAGCAAGGCGGCCGCGAGAAAGAGGAGGCCGCTGAAGACGGCCATCGCCGCGGCGATGGAGCCGTCTATGAGCGTGGCCAGGCCGTAGCCGCCCACGGCGCTGAGCACGCCGAAAAGGCCGGCGAGCAACAGCATCACCGAGAGCCGGTCGGTGAGCAGGTAGGCGGCGTTGGCGGGCACAATGAGCATGGCCACCACGAGGATGGCGCCCACACTTTCAAAGGCCGCCACGGTGGTCAAGGCGACCAGCCCCATGAGCAGGTAATGCCACAGCGCCACGTTGAATCCCATGGCGGCGGCGAGCGCCGCGTCAAACGCGCAGAGCTTTAGCTCTTTGTAACCCAAGCCGATGACGGCCAGATTGGCGAGCGTGACCCCAGTCAGAATCCAGAAGGCGCGAGGGCCGATATCCACCCCGCCCACGGTCCACGTATCGAACGGCACAAAGAGAATCTCCCCATGCAGGACACAATCGACATCGAGATCCACGTGGCCCGTGAAGGCGCTCACGAGTATGACGCCCACGGCGAACAGCCATGTGAAGGTTACACCGATGGCGGCGTCGGATTGAAGCTGGCCGCGGCGTATGAGCACATCGGTGAGCCATGCCGTCAGCACCCCAAAGGCGCCGGCCCCGGCGAGCATGGGGAGCGTGTTGCGGCTCGCCGTAAGCATGAAGGCGATGACGATGCCAGGCAGCACGGCGTGGCTGATGGCGTCGCCGAGCATGGCCAGCCGGCGCAGGACCAGAAAGCACCCGACAAGCGCGCAGGACACGCCGACCAGGCTGCCAATGATCAGAATCCACAGCGTATGCATGGCGCGCTTACTCCTTGTCTTCCGGTATGGCCCGCGCGTGGGGATCGCGCGCCGGTTCTTCCAGGCTAGCGACCAAGTGCGCCTCCAATTCCGGCGTAAGGATATGCTCGATCTCCTCGGCGTCCGCATGGACATGGTCCGCGGGCAGATTGAGCTTTTGGGTGAGATACAGTTCCCACAGCCGGTGAAGCCGGGTCAAGCGGGCGGCGCGCTCAAGCCCTTGCGCCGTAAGCTGAAACAAGCCTTCCTCCGGCTCGTACACCAACCCTTGACGCTCAAGCCGGCCCATAACGCGCAACAAAACAGCCGTATCCATGGGCCGGTATTGAATAAGGGAGCCCGAAGTGTGGGCTTGTTCCCAATCCTTGCGATCCTCACCAAGCCGATACAGCGTGCGCAGCAGGTTTTCCTCCGCCGTGCGCTGGCGGAACCGGCGCGCACGCAGCCCACGGGCGACGAGTCCCTGTTTCGGCGCAAACAGCACGGAAACACCGAAAATCAAGGATACCGCCACCACCATCCAGGGGCCCGTGGGCATGCCGGCCTGGAGATAACTGATGTAGGCGCCTATCGCCCCGCTGATCGCGCCGAAAACCCCGGCCAGCGCAAGCATCACGCTGAGGTGATGGGTCCAGTAGCGCGCGGCGGCGGCGGGCGTCACCAACATGGCCGCCATGAGCACTACGCCCACCGCTTGCAGGCCGATGGCGACGGCCAGCACCAACAACGTCGCCATGGCGAGCGACGCCCAGCGCCTGGGCAGATTCAGGGCATCCATGAACTGGGGATCAAAGGACGCCAGTTTGAAATGGCGGTACCCCACGGCGGTGGCCGCCAGCATGAGCACGCTGGCGATTGACAGCACGCGGAGATCGTGAGGCCGCATGGCGGCGGCCTGGCCGAAGAGGAATCGTTCGAGCCCCGCTTGCGCCGCGCCGCCGGTGTGCTGAATGTGGGTGAGCAAGAGGATGCCCACGCCGAAGAACACGGACAACACCATGCCCAGCGCGCTTTCTTCCTTGCACCGGGTGTA
This sequence comes from Candidatus Hydrogenedentota bacterium, assembly GCA_007118235.1. GTDB lineage: Bacteria > Hydrogenedentota > Hydrogenedentia > Hydrogenedentales > SLHB01 > SKRY01. The sequence goes on from SKRY01000080.1 coordinate 7,590, forward strand.
GCGCGTGATCGCATCGATGCTAACTGCTCCCAGCCAGCACGCTACAACCGCGCCCAGCATGATAACCAAGGGATCGCGGGTCCCCGTGAGCATGAAGGCCACGCACACGCCGGGCAAGGCGGCGTGGGCCAAGGCGTCGCCCAACAAGGAGCGCCGGCGAAGAAAGGCGAAACAGCCGAGCACGCCCGCGCTTAGCCCTATGACCATACATCCCAGGGTGACCGTGCGCACGTTGACGCTGCCGAATTGGAAGAATTCAAGCCAGTTCATCGTCCCCCCAGACTCGTCATGCTCGCCGGTGTCACCCAGACGCCCATCACTCCCGCGCGCTCCATTCCTGGCTCCGGAGCCGTTCGCCCACGGCCGTCAGCACGTTAAGGCGTCCGCCGTAGGTGTGGCTGAGATTTTCCGGCGTGAAAACCTCCTCCACCGCGCCCGCGGCCACCAAACGCTGGTTCAGCAAGAGCACATCGTCGAAATACTCGGGGACGGTGTTGAGGTCGTGATGCACCACAACCACGGTGCTTCCGTTTGCCCGGAGTTCATGCAAGAGGTTCACGATGACCCGTTCGGTCGAGGCGTCCACCCCCGCAAAGGGCTCATCCATCAAGTAGATCCGGGCCTGCTGCGTCAGGGCCCTGGCCAGAAAGATCCGCTGCTGTTGGCCGCCCGATAACTGGCTGATCTGCCGGGAGCCGTATTCGCGCATGCCCACGCGTTCGAGGCATTCCCACGCGATGGCCTTGTCCCGCTGGCGCAACCGGCCAAACACGGGCACGTGACCGTAGCGGCCCATGAGCACCACGTCGAA
>SKRY01000045.1 GCA_007118235.1 Candidatus Hydrogenedentota bacterium
GGACTGATAAAAGGGCGCGTTGCAGCCCTGGGTAGTACTGGGCAGCACGTCCTCGCCGTAGTTCACGTTGTTGTCCGGATTGAAGGGGTGGCCGTTCCACGCCGCGCCCTCGCCGGGATCCCACGCGCCGTTCTCGCCGCGGGTGACCGACCAGTCGTCCCACACCTCAAGGGCCACGACGAAGCCGCGCTCCTGGGCGGCGCCAAGATAATGCCGCAGGCGCTCTTCCCATTCCGGCTCGAATTCGCCGAGATCATAGCGCCCCTCGTCATCCACCCGCCGCCAAGGCTGGATGACCTCGGTTATGTCGCCATCGTGCAAATGATTCAGGGGATCGTAGGGCAAGCAACGCAGCACGCCGCGTACGTTATCGCTTTCCGCCCGCCCAACTTCTTCGGCCAGCCGGTCCATCGTGCGCATGTAATCGATTTCCGGCCGGCTGATGGGCGTCCACCCGTGGGGATAGGTCGCCCCCACAAGAAACACTGGGGCGCCGTCCATGGCGAAGTAAGCCGGGTTGTTCTCGTAAATACCGATCCGCTGTTCACCGGCCTGCGCCGCCATGACCGTGGCCGCCAGCACCGCCAATCCCACCGCGAGACCCCGTTGCACCATTGTCTGACCCTCCCTGCTGTTGGTATGCCGCTTTCCGAATCTCCGCACGTGAAAAACACCCATTGCCAGAGGTAATGCCCCGACGCGCCGCCGGAGTTCCAAAAGCTCGGCGCTGCTTCACGGTTCATCGTCTACGGAGAAGCAAGGACTTTCGCGGATGCAGCGATTCGTGGCATTTCGCTCCATGTCACGCCGTCGAGCACTCGTCCCGCTTGAGCCTTCCTAGGCCCACCCCATTGTTTGAAGAAGAATGCGGTTTCCTGTTCTACACATGCCTCCCGGATATCCGCCACCCATGCCCGATTCATGGGCCGAGCCTGGGGACCAGATTCGCCGCCCACGATCACCCAGTGTATACCTCTCAAATCAAGACGTGGTAGGGGACCAAGAAGCGGTTCCAAGGACAAGAAACGAACGGCGGCCGGCACGCTCCGCAAATAGTCGATGCGTCCGGCATTCCGCTCGTTTTCCACGCTCACGCCCATCCACACGTTGTCCGGCCAACAGAGTTGGGACGCCATGGCCGCCAAGCGCCAGGCCCGCTTTGTAAGCACCTGGAAGACGTGCCAATCCGCGCGCCGCATCACGTCAAAGACCTCCGCGATGTAAGAGACAGGAACGTCTGGATGAAACAAATCGCTCATCGAGTTCACGAATATACGTTGTGGGCGGCGCCATTCCAAGGGCCGTTCCAGCATATGCCGCTGAAGGGTGAGCGCAAACCCGTTGGCATAGTTTGGCTGGCCCATGGCTTGCAAACGCAGGGCCATCCGCTCCGCATAGCAATGCTTACACCCCTCGGATACCTTCGTACAACCCGTTACCGGATTCCAAGTCGCCTCGGTCCATTCGATGCCTGTTCCCTGAGCCATCGCCAGCCTCCTTAACTTGAACCCAGAATGTGCTGAGCAATCTCCAACGCTTTTTCCTTTGCCTGTCTCTCTGGATTCGCACATGCAAAGCAAAGTAGATACAATGGACTTCCCTTTGAGTTCTCCAGCCGTAATGGATTTGTGGCTACACCGGCAAACGCCGTTACCAATCGGTCGTTATAGAATTTCGCGATTCCATCGAGATCCACTATTCGCTGCGGCTCGGGCTCAAGATCAGGCCCCCAAAGTGTATCTGCGATCCTTTGCTCATAGAATTTTTCCCACTCATCTGTGCCAAACACGCGGTCAAGGGCGCCTCGCCACCGTTCCTCAATTTTCCCCTTACGCTTCAGCAAGCGATTCACGGCGATACCAAGCGGAAACAGGATCCATACATCGAACTTCTGGGTTCTTCCTAACGCCCTTACAGTTTTCCAATCCACTTGCATTCCAAAAGGATCTAGGAAAACGATACCACGCATGAATCTCTCGTGAGGAACCGTCTCGCGGCAATACTCTTGAAGAAACTGATTAGCGTCTTTATTCTCGAGACGTATCCGATTACCCACATGAGGATATTGTGATCTCACCGCCCCCAAACCGCTGAAACTGGTTTGGATCCTTCTCCACAAGAATGTACTGATCAAACGGTCGTTCAAGCTCAAGGGCCTGATTAACCGACCCCTTGCGAAACGCGTGGGATTCCTCATCCTCTAGGTTCGGGAAAACCAGTCGGCCTTGTCCGGACGAATCGTCCTCTATCTCTACCTTGCGGTTACCAGAACCGGCGAAAGCGTCAATGTAAATCAACTTGAACGATTGGTTCTTCATCACCTTCATATAGGCGCGAAGATAATCATGAACTCTTCGGAGTTTCTCATCCGTCCATGATCCCCCAAACAAACGCCCTTGGTCCCCCATTTCCGAAACAGTCCTCCGAATAGCGCCTCTGCCTACAGCCCCAACTCCTCCAGCAGCCCCCGGTTTGCATGGACCCAGTCTACGAGACGCCCGAGGCCTTCCTTGACAGGGGTGCGGGGGCTCCAACCGAGGTCGCGTTGGATGGCGCCGATGTCGCTGATGAACACGGGCTGATCACCAGGTCGCCAGGGCCCAGAAGCAGTGGCGATGTTCGCGCCGAGCAACTCTTCCAGCATCGGTCCGAATTCGGTCCATACGGCCATCGAGCGATCCGCTCCGCCGCCGACATTGTAGATCTTCCCCGCTACCGTGTCCCGGTTGGCCGCGGCCAGCAGATAGGCGTCCGTGAGGTCGTCCACATAGAGCACGTCCCGGACCTGTTTACCGTTGCCGTAGATGGTGATGGGCCGGCCCAGAACGGCGGCGATGATGAACCACGCGACCCACCCCTGGTCCTCCACGCCGAATTGCCGGGGGCCGTAAATGCACGACTGACGGAAGACAGCCGTCGGCAGATCGTAGATGCGGGCGTAATCCCGCACATACTGGTCGGCCGCGCCTTTCGAGCACCCGTAGGGCGAATGAAAATCGAGGGGAGCGGTCTCGGGAATGCCATCTGGATAGTCGCGGTAGGCATAGCGGAACTCGTGTTCCTCAATGGCCACGTTTTCCATGCCGCCGTACACTTTGTTGGTCGAGGCGTAGATGAACAGCGGCCGCCGTCCACTTTCGCGGACCGCCTCCAGCAGATTGAGCGACCCCGCCGCGTTGATCTCGAAATCCTCGCGCGGATTGGCCACCGAGGCCGTCACGGCCACTTGACCCGCGAGGTGAATGACCACGTCCTCGTCTTGGACGCCGCCGAGCAACTTTCCCATGGCGGATGCGTCGCGAATGTCCGCCTCCACGAAGGTAAACGAGCCCAGCGGCCGCAGCCAGTCCAGATTGGCATCCGCGCCCCGCCGGCTGAGGTTATCGGCTATGACAACGGATTCGCCGTCCGCGAGCAAGCGGCGCGCCACGTTACATCCGATAAAGCCCGCCCCGCCAACCACATAGTACATAGGTATCCCTTTTCTTCGAAGACTCCCCTAATGCGAGCCCGCGGCGCCGGTTGGGCTGGGGCGTTGTAACGAAAGCGGGCGAACACGCTGTTAAGGCATTCACCCCTCACCTGGCGGGTAGGTTCTCCATACAACTCTCGTGGCGGGCAAGACAGCCATATCATACCAGTTAAGGCCGTTTTTGTACAAAAACGCGTCTCGTCCCATCCCCGCACATGGCGGCCCACCGCGCTCAGCTATCGTAGTCGGGCTCGTCGTCATCCTCGTCATCCTCGCCCCCTCCCAAGATGGATACATCCTGCCCGGCTTGATCCATCACTTCCTGAGACGCGTAGATGGGGGCATCGAGGCGCGTCGCGATGGCGATGCCGTCGCTCGGACGCGAATCCACCCGCAAGACTTGCTCGACTTGCCCGTTCGGCCCCTTGCGTTCGATATTGAGGTGGGCGTAGAACACGTCGTTTTCCAACTTGTAGATGGCGACCGATTCCAGCGAACCGCCCAACCCCGCCAAGATGTTGCAGATGAGGTCATGGGTCATGGGGCGGCCGATATCCCGGTGGATCAAAGCGGCGTGGATGGCGTCCGCCTCCGCGATGCCCACGACCATGGGCAACACCCGGTCTTCATTGCGCAGAATCACCACCGGCTGGTGGTGGCCGTCGCTACTCACGCCAAGAACTTCGAGTTTAATCATTGGGTCATCCTCCATTCCTGCCCGTATTGTATCGCGCTATTTCGCTTATGTCGATTCCAGTCAGCCCTACTCATCGTCAAGCTGGACCGGCCCACCCCAGCCGCCGCTGCCATTCCAGACGCGGAATTCCCCGCAAAGCGCGCACCGCTTGGCGCCATACGGTGTTTTCACATGTTATGTGATCCACAATCCCCCTTACTGGGGCATTCGGAGGATGCAATTGGCGTGGCGCCTTTCGGGGCTGAGGGCTCGCTCAATTTTGACTTTAGTAAGGCGTTTATGCTAGAAAAGGCCATACGGTTTGGTTCCTTGGCGCGGCCAGCTTCCGAACGCAGGCGTTTTCCTTTCTTTGATTTAGCCCAAATAGGCGCAATGCTCCCCGAGGATTCCCCATGGCGGCCATGAAAGTAGGTTTGGTGGGATGCGGCAACATTGGCGCGGATATCTGCCGCGCCGTGCAACAGGGGGCGCTTCCCGTGACGTTGGCGGCGCTCACCGATGTGGAGTCCGTAAAAGCCGAGGAACTCAAGCAAGGCCTGGGGTTGGACTGTCCCGTGGCATCGCTGGAAGACAACGCGGCGCGTTCGGACTTTCTTGTGGAATGCGCAACGGGCGATGCGGTTCCCGCGGTGATTGCGGCGGCCATCCAAGGCAAATGCGATTGCCTGATCCTGAGCCTTGGCGGGCTTCTGACCCAGCCCGGGTTGCTCGAACAGGCCCGCAAGGGAGGCGTCCGCGTGCGGCTTCCGAGCGGGGCGCTGTGCGGTCTGGATGGGATCCGGGCGGCTCGGGAAGGCGGCTTGGACCGCGTAACGCTCACCACGCGGAAACCGCCCCAAGGACTGAGCGGCGCGCCGTATCTCACGGAAAAAGGCATTGATGTCGATGGGCTGACCGAGCCCCTCACCGTGTTCGAGGGGACCGCGCTGGAGGCCGTGAAGGCCTTTCCCAAGAATGTGAACGTCGCCGCGGCCCTGAGCTTGGCCGGTTTGGGACCGGAGAAGACGACGGTGCGGGTGGTTGCCGATCCCGCGGCGAAGGTAAACAGCCACGAAGTCGAGGCGGAAGGCGCTTTTGGCCGGTTGAAGACCGTTACCGAGAACCGGCCATCGCCGCGAAATCCCAAGACGAGTTATCTGGCTTCCCTGTCGGCCATCGCGGAATTGCGAAGCGCGGCGGAAGCCTTTGTCAGTAGGTAGAAGAATTCGGCACACTACATACTTGAGCCGATTCCCAAGCGGGATCGGCACGGAGACGATCCATGTACGCAGTGGTGACAACAGGCGGTAAACAAGTGAAGGTGGCTCAAGGCGACGTCGTGCGGGTGGAAAAGCTCGACGCCGGCGTGGGTGACACCGTGGAATTGGACAAGGTTTCTCTGGTGGCCAAGGACGATGGCTTGGTCGTGGACCGCGCCACATTGGACAACGCCAAGGTGGTGTGCCAGGTCCTTAAGCAAGGCCGTAGCAAGAAGGTGCGGGTTTTCAAGATGAAGCGCCGCAAGGGCTACCGCCGCAACAATGGCCACCGGCAACCGTTTACGGAACTGCGGGTTCGTGAGATCCTCGCGTAAAGGAGTTTATCCACCATGGCTCACAAGAAAGCAGGCGGCAGTTCACGCAACGGCCGCGACAGTCAATCCAAGCGGCTCGGGGTGAAACGGTTCGGCGGCCAGAAGGTCCGCGCGGGCAACATCATCGTGCGCCAGCGGGGCACACAATTCCATCCCGGCGCCAACGTCGGTCAAGGCAAGGACTTCACGCTGTTCGCCCTTCAAGACGGCGTGGTGACATTCCGGCACTTGCGTAAAGACCGCCAGTGCATCGATGTGCTGCCCGCGGAGGAAGCGGCGGCGCGCTAATTGAGCCCGGCCGGCCCTGGAGCGAAAACCGAATGTTAGTGGATCGCGCGCGCGTCAAGGTGACCGCGGGGGCTGGCGGCAACGGATGCACCAGCTTTCGCCGCGAGAAGTACGTACCGCGCGGCGGCCCCGACGGCGGCGATGGCGGCAACGGCGGAAGCATGTATTTCGTGGCGGGAAACCGCGCGTCGTCGTTGGTGGACATCAAGTTTCACAGCACGTGGATCGGCAAGAGCGGCCACCACGGCGGCGGCCAGAACAAGCACGGCAAGACCGGAGCCGACACACATATCGAGGTCCCGCTGGGCACGGTCATCCGCGACTGGGCCAGCGGCGCGGTGTTGGGGGAATTGCTGGAGGAAGGCCAACAGTTCCTAGCGGCCCAGGGCGGGCGCGGGGGTAAAGGAAACGCGCGTTTCGCGACCTCGACCCGGCGCGCGCCCCATTTCGCCGAGAAGGGCGAGCCGGGCGGCGAGGCGGAGTACCTGCTGGAACTCAAGCTAATCGCCGACGTGGGCATTGTTGGAATGCCCAACGCGGGCAAGTCCTCGCTTCTTGCGAGGGTGAGCGCTGCCGAACCGGAGATCGCTGATTATCCCTTCACGACCCTGTCGCCCAAGCTTGGGGTGACCAAACTGCCGGGGCATCGCCGGCTGACGTTGGCGGACATACCGGGGCTTATTGAGGGGGCCGCTCAGGGGCGCGGGCTTGGTCTTGATTTCCTGCGCCACATCGAGCGGACGAAGGTGCTCTTGTTTCTCATCGACTTGGGCGATCCCGATCCCGCCGCCACGCGCCGGTTGCTCGAGAATGAACTCGCCGAGTATAGCGAGACGCTCCGCGACAGACCACGCATTTACGCCTTGAACAAGGCGGATATCACCGAAAACCGGGAGCGTTTCTCCGAAATCGCGCCGGAATTCGGTGAACCCTTTCTGATATCCGCCGTGACGGGCGCAGGGACGGAGCCCCTTCTTGAGGCGCTGTGGCGCGCCGTCGAGGAAGCGCGGCGCGCGGAAGAAGCAGAGACTGCATTGGACACGGCGGACGCCGCCGAGACCGTGCGTTACGAACCGCCCTACACCATTCAGCGTGAGGGCGAGGGATTCCGCATCGAGGGCCAGAAAGTCGTCCGCGCCGTTCGCATGACCAATTTCGACAATGATGAGGCCGTGAATCATCTCCAGGACCGCCTGAAGCGCATGGGGGTGTTCAAGGCGCTCAAGCGCATGGGCGCCCAGACCGGGCAGCCCATTTACATTGGAGAGGTGGAGCTTGAATACCAACTTGACTAACGTCAAGACCGTGGTGGTCAAGATTGGCACCTCTTTGCTCAGCGGCGAACGGGGATTCGACGGCCGGATTGTCGAAGAGATTGTCAAGGATCTCTCGGCCCTCAAACGGGAACGCGATTTAAACATCCTCATGGTGTCGTCCGGCGCCATGGGCTGCGGGATGGACATCCTCGGGATGAAGGAGCGGCCCAGGCTGCTCCCCCTCAAGCAAGCGACGGCGGCGGTCGGTCAGTCGCGCCTCATGCACTACTACGAAACGCTCTTTCTGGTGTATGGCGACGGACTGAAGACCGCGCAAATCCTTCTCTCCCCGCCCGACCTCGACGATCGGCGCAGCTACCTCAATGTCCGCAACACCATACGGACCCTGTTCGACCTCGGCTCCGTGATTCCCATCGTGAACGAGAACGATCCCGTCTCCACGGACGAGCTAAAGTTTGGCGATAATGATACGCTAGCGGCGCGCATCGCATCGAAGATCGACGCGGATCTCCTTATTATTCTGAGCAACATCGACGGCCTCTACGATAGCGATCCCACACAACATCCCGGCGCCAAGCTCATCGAACACGTCGAGGCGGTGACGCCCGAACTCGAACTGCTCGCGGACGATACCCTTACCGAGACCACCATCGGCGGCATGAAGACCAAACTCGAAGCCGCCAAGATCGCGTGCGCCTCGGGACTGCCCATGGCGATCGCGAATGGCCGGAAGGATCACATCGTGCGGCGGGTGCTGGACGGTGAAGATAAGTGCACGATGTTTGGATGCAGTAGCGCCATCCTCCCCCACCGTAAGCGCTGGATAGCGTTTGGCCGGGCGGCTCGCGGGGCCATCGAAGTGGACGAAGGCTGCCGCCGGGCGCTAGTCAGGGGCGGTAGCAGCCTGCTCCCAGCCGGCGTCACGAAAGTCAGCGATCAGTTCGACATGGGCGCCGCCGTGCGGATTGTCGACCCCCAGGGCCGGGAAATCGGGTGTGGATTGGTCAACTACTCCAGTGACGAGATCCGGCGCATCCAGGGTTGCAACACGAAGGATA
>SKRY01000177.1 GCA_007118235.1 Candidatus Hydrogenedentota bacterium
AGTAGATGAACAGGCGATCCAGCGTCATCTCGCCCGCTTGAAACTGGTCCACGACGGCTCTCACGATGGCGGGCACGGCCAGACTGATGGAGACAAAAAACACGGCCAGAACAGCGCCGGTCAGATACTGGCGCCAATAGGGACGATTGTACCGCCATATGGACAGAAAAGGCCTGCCCGCAACGGCTTTGGCCTTTGCGGATTGCACTGAATTCTCGCTCGTTCGCTAGGTTTCGTGTGGTGTGTGAAGAGGTTCAAGACCCCGCACGATTTCCGCGAGGTCATCGGATCGGAAGGGTTTCAGCAGATAACCGTCCATGCCGGCTTGGTCGGGCCGCGCCAAAATACGGTCAATCGGTTTGGCGGTTACCACGTAAATCTTGAGCCCCGCCAGCGAAGGATCCTCGCGCATGCGCCGGCAGGTTTCCCACCCGTTGAGCCCGGGCATGGCGATGTCCAACAACACCACACTGTACTGATGAGTGCGGGCTTTTTCAAGCGCTTCCTCCCCGGACTCACACGTCCCCACGGTATAGCCTTCCGGTTCAAGGCACCGGCGGATGAACTCCAGAATCTCTGGATCATCGTCCACACACAGGATGCCTTGCCCAAACTCCGCCCCGGCGGTCTTGTTCTGATTCAGGGCGTGGCGGATTCCGCTGAGCAGCGTGCTCTTGCGGAATCCCCGCTTCACCCGCGTGGCCACGTGTTCCCGGTACGCTTCGTACAACGCGTCGTCGTTGGTCAGCAAGACAATGGGCAGATCAACCGGGGAAAACTCCGCCAGAATATAGTCCAGAATGGCGCTCCCGGTTTCTTTGGACTCCGCGTCCACGATAACACAATCGGGCCGGTACTTTTCCACTGTCAGCCCAAGCGTGGCGGAGCTGGCCGCGCTAATCACCTCGATCCCTTCCGGTTCTAGCAGATTGCGCATCTGGGTGGTGAGCGCCCGGTCCTGACTCACCAACTGGACCAGCGTCTGAGTCTCGGCGGGCAGGGGCACATCCGCGTGTTGACTACCGTCATCGGAACGCGGCGTCATGAGCGGCAAGGAGAAACGGAACGTGGTTCCCTCCCCTTCCGTGCTGGACACGTGAAGGCGGCTGCCATGGAGCCGGACGATGTCTTGGGCGATGGAAAGGCCAATCCCGGTGCCGCCGTACTTGCGCGTGGAGGAGCTATCGTATTGGTAGAACCGGGTGAAAATCTTGTCCCAGGCATCCTGAGGAATGCCAATGCCGGTGTCCGACACAGTCACCGTGACGTTGTCCTCCGACGGAACAATGTCGACATTGACCGAGCCGTTCGCGTGGTTGAACTTGATGGCGTTGGACAGCAGGTTGTTGAACACCTGGCCCAATTTGCCCTTGTCGCCCTCCACAATCACCCCATCCTCCGGGGCGTTTAGACTCAGGTGAATATCGCGGCCATCGGCCAGGGGGTTGACGATGTCCAAGCTCGACTGAACGCAATCCACCAGGTCAAAGGCGTCGAAAGACATCTCCTCGGTTCCCCGGTGGAGGCGCGAGAAATCAAGGAGGTTTTCGATGAGTGTGACGAGTTTATCGGTATTCCGCAAGCTTATGGTGAGATAATCCCGCTGCGTGTTGTTGATGGGCCCCACCTTTTCGTTCAAAATCATGTCGGTGTATCCCATCACCGACACCAAGGGGGTCCGGAGTTCGTGCGAGACATTGGACAACAAGTTGGTCTTCATCTCGTCCAAGGTCTTGAGTTCCTCGTTGGCCTCGTGCAGTTTCTCCCGCGCCTTGATGACCTCCTCAAGGGAGGCTTGGAGATTCTCAAGCAATTGGGCATTGCGGATGGCCGCCGCGATATGGGGCGAGAGCTGTTCAAGCACGGCGACGTCGTGTTTGCTGTAGGCCCGGACCTCTTCCGCGCCCACGTTCAACGTCCCTATGATCCGGTCACTGGCATAAAGCGGCACGGAGACGCAACTGCGTATATCAGGGGGGAAGTGTTTGTCGTAGGGTTGCTCTTCCTCCTCCAGATCATCCACGATAAGACTCCGTTGGTGCTCGGTCACCCAAGCCGAGCAGGATTCCTCGGCGTTCAGAGGACAACTCATGGCCGCGTTCTCGCCTTGCGGCGGCCACAAGACCCGCACCTCGAAGGCATTTCCTTCCCCGTTCAACAAGGCGAGGGCCGCGTAGTCGAAATCCACTAGCTTCTTGATTTCGACCACCAGATTCTCGTACAGACGCCCCGCTTCCAGGCTGGAATTAATGACGTTGGCGATTTGGTTTATCGCGCTGAGCCGTTCGGCGCGTTCCCTCGCCTCTTGCTCAAGCCGGATGGCCTTGGTCACGTTGCGGAAGATGATTTCCACACCGTTGCACTCGCCGTCTTCATCGGTCATGCAATTGGCCGACAACTCGACGCAGATCGCGCGCGTGTCCTTGCGCTTCATCCACACCCGCACCCGTTCCATGTAGCCCTGGGCGTGCAGCTCCTTGTTCAGCCGCGCCAGGTCGTTGCCCACAAGGAAGAATTCCTCCAGGCTTCGCCCCAGGGCTTCCTCCGCGTTCTCCAAACCCCAGATCTTCACACCGGCGGGATTCAAAAACGTAATGACCTGGTTGTCGTCCGTCTGGAGAATGCCGTCCCGCATCGAGTTGACCACGCTGCGGTATTTGGCCTCCGACTCCTCTAGTTGGCGGATATTGCGTTTCAGGGCCAGCGCCATCTTATTGAACGAGTTGGCCAGCCCCTCGATTTCGTCTCCGGTGTCAATCTTGAGTTTGAGTTCAAGGTCGCCCTGTCCGATAATCTGGGCGCCCTCGTTGAGCAGGGACACTGGCCGCACCACGTTGTTGTGGACGTTACGGTAGGCCTGAAGACACAAGAGCGCCACGATGAGCGCGGCTCCCGCGGAAGCGGCCGCGGCCCCCTTGTCCAGTCCGCCAAAAACCGCCGCCGCCGGCCGGTACGCGACGAGATATCCTCCCGGCACCCCCTGCAAGGGCGTATGGGCCACGAAGGCATCGACGCGCGCGTCGCTGATTTCGAAATCGCGAATGCGTTGGATGCCCCGCCGTTCTCCCGCCTGTATGGCCTCCAGCAGGGACGGATCCACGGGGCCCGCCTCATACGGGTACGGGCTATCCTCCGCCGCCGGCCGCAACGTCCATGGCCCTTGGGATTCCCCAAACACGAGCTGATACTCGTTGCGCCGCGAAAGCCCAGGCGCGGCGCCGTCCTCTCCGTACAAGTAATGAAGGGTATTCGCCATACTGGCGATCTCGGCGACATACCCTAGGGGAGCATTTGTCTCCGGGTGTCTCACGGGGGCCGCGAGCACCACCTCGTAGCAGCGATTATCCGGCGGGAAGTGAATGTTGATGTAGGAGGCTTCCTGCAGCGGTTCAATCCATGGGGAGGGCCGCCGATCGTCGTCCTCACCGGCCGTGGTGAGAAGCAAGTGTCCATCTGCTCCGTACAGGGACAATACCGCCACCGGCTCCAGCGCGGTTTCCACCATGTGGCGCATCCACTCGAGAACGGCCATGCGTTCTTGAGTGGAAGGCCCCGAATAAAAGGGAGCCTCCTCCGAAGAACGGAGGAGGTCCACAATTCGGCCTTCATTGGCGAGGCGCGTTGTCCCTTCCAGACGGGCGGTACTCGCGAAACGCAATCCCTCCGCGGTCTTCTGAGCGGCCCCCGTGAGATCGTCCATCGCATCGGCGCGCTGTGTCGCGCGCAGCGCGGTGTACCCCCCGATAAGGGCCAGCGCCATGGGCACAATCCCCACCCACAGGATAGACGTCAGGATTCTTCGCTCGATCCCTCGCCGTCTGGGATTCCTATTCGGCATACGTCTCCGCCGACAGCATTACTCGGCCACGCGCCCGCGCTTCAACAGTTCGCTTGTCTTTTCCAAGAGCTGCTCCACCTTGAAGGGCTTCGCCAGATAATCGTCCGCGCCCGCCTCAAAAATGCGCTCGATCTCTTCTTCCTTGCTCAAACACGTAACCGCCATGATCGGCGTATCCGCAGTGAGTTCGCTCTCGCGCAATACCCGGCAGACATCGAATCCGTTGAGTTCGGGCATGAGAAAATCGAGAAGGATCAGGTCCGGGGTCATCTGGGCCGCCTTCAAACCCACCTCGGTCGCGTTGCTCACCTTGATCAGTTCGTACCCCTCGTTGCTGAGGATCTTCTCCATCATGGCCAACGCGTCGGGATCATCATCGACAATCATGATCTTCTTCTTGGCGGGAGTCCGCTCACGCGGGAACATGTCGAAATTCTCCCGGAAGCTGTCGAGATCCTCCTGCAGGATGCGGTAGTGACCGCCCGGGGTGCGGGAGGCTTTAATCAGCCCTTGCCGGATCCAGTTCTTGATGCTGTGGTGCGTCACATGACAGATCTTGGCTGCTTGAAACGTGGTATAGGCTTTTGTTTCGTTATCACTCACGGCAGATACTCCTTATGGACTCTAGATATGGGCGGAAATTGGCCGCCCCGATTTGCAGTATACACAGAACCTAAGTGAATTATAGCGATTCTTTGAGGACAATGTCAAGCGATACCTAGCGATTTCGCCAATAAAGGGTATTTCTCATAGAAAACGCCTTTATCCGGGCAAGGCTTCAGCTATCGCTATCTAGTACGATCTTACCCCAAACGCTGAAGAATTTCCGCCGCGAGAGCGAACTCATCCCGAACGAGGGACGAGGGCAACAGCCGGAACTCCCAGGGATAAAGCCCCACGGCCAATCGGAAGCCCAGCACCCAGAAGCACCCCGCGCACACCAAGACGCCAAACAAGACGCCGGTATACCGCCGGACCAACGCAACGTAGGCGCGGCGGTAGCCGGAGGCCGGCGTTTTCGCGGCGTTATTCTGGTTTTCGGCGGCGCCGGCCGCCCGTTCCGCCTCGCTGGGAGGCGTCAAGACGGTACGCGGATAATACAATCCGTATCCGCCCACCCCTGCCAGACCGGCGAGCCAGACCACGGATAGTGCGGTAAACCATGGCTCCGGTTGCGCGCGCCAATGCGGCGCGGCCGCGCCCAGCGCCAAGCACAAGAGAAGAAACACACCGGTCCCCGCCATTACGGGCGTCAGGCTTTTACCATGGCCGATGGTCCAGTGTTCGCGCGTGACCCCGATCAGACGGCCCGCTATCCCCAACACGGCAATCAGCAAGACAAGGGTCACCAAGGTGTACCCCACAAGCCTCAAGGGAAACATACGGTGCTGGCGGTCCTCCTCGGCCCGCGCCACCCATTGGCTTTCAAAGGCGGACAAGACCAGCAAGGCATCCTCCACTTCGGCCAGCCGCTGGCTCACGGCATCCCGCTCGGGAATAAACGCGTCTCCGTTAGCGGATTCGCTCATTGCCTGGCGTTCGCGAAGGGTATCGCGCTGGATGAGCAGACCGTTAACCAACGCGCGTGTCCCGCCGTCCGGCGCATGGGCCATGCGTTCGCCCATCTCCTGGAGCACGCTCAGCCAGCCCTCCCAGGTGGGAGCGTTTCCCGCCTCGGCGGCGTTGCGGACCGCGTCCAATACATAACTCGCGTACCGCCGCAGCACCATCCCCGTCTCTTCCACAATGCGCCGCCGCTGATACGCGCGCCATTGGCCGTCTCCGGGCAAATCACCCGACCAGACGGGCGGCGGATACCGCACGTCGCGTCCACCTGCATTGGCCCGCGCCACTAACGCCAAGGATTCGGCCAAGCGGTTCGCGTTGTTAGTTTCATCGTCATCGCCGGTCCATGCCCGCGCGGCCGCCTTCAAGTACAGCGGCAAGGCGTTGTCTGGCGCATGGGCGCTGGCCTGCTCGAAGTACTCGGCCGCCTCTTCCACGCGGCCATCCAGGTAGAGAGCGGTTCCGCACCGCATGGCGAGCCCCGCGTTTCGCGGATCCTGAGCGCACGCCTTGGCGAAGGCCTCCAGCGCATCGTCGCCCGTTTCGCGCTCCGCAAGCGCCCACAAATACCGGGGGGAGGCGTACGGGCTCTGCTCCTCGTCCAGTTCCACGGCGCGGCGCAGGAAGAACCGGGCGCTGGACTCGTTGACGTGGGTGAGCGCTTGTTGGTAGAGCTGCTCGGGCCGCTCATAACGCAAATACCGCTCCGCGAACCACAGCAGCCCTGTCGCCACCACGCAGGACAAGACGCAAAAGATGAACGCCCGACGTAATCGCCGCGCTCCCAACGTGTCCCCGCCACCGCCGTATGCTGGCGCTTCTGGGACGGCTGGACTCAAGCCTCTCCTCCCATAATTGACCGGGCTATCTTTTTACCCTCCTCAACGCCGGGCTGATCAAAAGCGTTGACGTTATACAACCGGCCGGCCATGGCCGTCTCGACTTGGAGCATGTAGAGGAGCTGCGCCACGGTATGGGCGTTGATCTGCGGAAGCTGCATCCGAATAACCGGCCGCTGGCTGGTTTTCAAGGCGTCCATCGTGCCCTTGAACTCCGCCGCCATGAGCTTGTTCATGGTCTTGGAGCGGATGTAACCGAGGTCGGTGAGTTCAGGCAACACATCGGGGATCCGCAGGCTCTTGGCGAATTTGCGCACATCTATTAGCGAGAACAGCTTGTTGTTCGGCCCTTCCCGATAGAGCTGAATCTGAGAATGCTGATCGGTGGCGCCCAGGGCCTTGACGGGGGTCTGCCCGGCGTTGATCTCGGTCCCGCCCAAATCATGCCGTTTGCCCAAGCTTTCGGCCCAAAGCTGACAGTACCAGTCCGCGACATGCGACAGGCCGTCCGCGTACGGCATGAACACGGACATCGTCTTACCCTTCTCCGTGTCCAACACATAGTGGAGAGCGGCGCGCAGGTAGGCGGGGTTTTCCTCCATCTCCGGGTTGGAGCACCGCTCGTCCATGGCGGCGCACCCCTCGATCATCCCGTCGAGGTCCATGCCCAGCATCGCCGCCGGGAACATGCCGACCGGGGAAAACACGGAAAACCGCCCGCCCACGTTGGCCGGAACGGCGAACTCCTTGAGGCCGTACTTGTCCGCCACGGGATGCAGCAGGCTTTCCCCCGCGTCCCGGGGATTGGTGGTGACCACGACGTGGTCCTTCATGGCCTCCGGCCCGAGCTTCTTCTCGATGGCGTCGGTGACCACCATCATCTGGGCCATGGTCTCGGCCGTCTTGCCCGATTTGGAGATGACGTTGTACAGCGTCTTCTTCGGCTGGCAGACCTTCATCATCTGGCGGAACGTTATGGGGTCAATGTTGTCCATGATGAACACTTTGGGGTAGCCGCCGCGGGCGCGCGTGTTGAGCATGTTGTAATACGGCGGCAGCAGCGCCGTGGCGAGGGCGCGCGTGCCCAAGGCCGACCCGCCAATGCCTAGAATGACCAGGTTGTCGTAGCCGTGCTCGAGGAATCGGGCCGCCGTGGCCTTGACATCCTCGAGGACCCCGGTCTGTTTGTGGAGGTCATAGAACCCGTACTTCCCCTCGGCCCGTTCGCGGGCGAGCGTCTGGTGTAATTCCGTGACTCGCGGGGCAATGTCCTTGAGTTCCGTGGGCGTGATGCCATGCTCGGCGCCGACGGCCGAGGACTTGGCCCGGGAAATGTCGATGCGAATGTTGAGATCCATAAGTCAATCCTACTGGTTTGTCTGATTAAAGAACCGCGCAAAGGCCTGGAAGACCGCTTCTTGAGGGCCTTGGACAACCTTTACGCCCGGCAGCGAACCAAGAAAGGCTTGGCCGTACCGCTTCGTGACGACGCGGGAATCAAGGACAAGTATAACGCCCCGATCGTCGCGGCGGCGAATCAGCCGGCCAAATCCCTGGCGAAACTTGATAACGGCTTGGGGCACGGAGTAGTCCATGAAGGAGTTGCCCCCCGCCGCGTCGATGGCTTCCACGCGGGCTTGAACGATGGGTTCGGTCGGTACGCGAAATGGAAGTTTTGGGAGTATAACACATTGTAACGCCTCTCCAGCAACATCAACCCCTTCCCAAAAGCTATCCGTACCCAACAACACACTGGCGGAATCCTCGCGAAAGCGCGTCAGAAGCTCGTTGCGGTTCATGCTTCCCTGACGCAACAGGGTGATGCCCTGGGCGCGAAGCTCCCGCTCCAGACAGCGGTGGACGTGGTTTAAGGCGTAATAGGAAGTGAACAAGACAAAGGCGTGGCCTCGCGTCACGGAGATTGCTCTCCGGATCGCGTCCACGGTGGCGTCTAGAAATCCAGGCGCATCCGGCAGCGGGTGATCGCGGGGGATGCAAAGCATGGCCTGCTCGCTGAAGTCGAAGGGCGAATCCAGCAACTGCGTCTCCACGGGATGGTCCTGGATACGGTCCACCCCGGCGC
>SKRY01000446.1 GCA_007118235.1 Candidatus Hydrogenedentota bacterium
ACGGGGGCGAGCCGGTATTCGGAGTGGCGCGCATCGGACGTGTCGGCGCGCTCATAGTGGATTAGCTCGCCCCGGCCCGCCGGGAAGACGCGCAGTTTCAGGCGGCCATTGGGACAGGGGAAGAAGACATCCTCCTGTTCCATGAGCTGTCCCTTCGTCCCAGCCGCCTCTTCGATGCGCCGCCGCATCGCGTCCACGTCCCGCACGCGGGCCTTGATCTCGACATTCCTTGGCATCGGCTGATTCTCCTACCGGCCCGTGTGACCAAAACCGCCGTCCCCGCGCGCGGTGTCGTCGAGGGTGTCCACGGGTTTCCATACGCCGCGCACGAACGGGGCGAACACCATCTGGGCGATGCGTTCCCCGCGTTCGATGGTGAACGGCTCGTGGCCGTGATTTATCAGAATCACCCGGACCTCGCCCCGGTAATCGGGATCGATGGTGCCGGGGGCGTTGACCATACTGATGCCGTGGCGCAGGGCGAGCCCGCTGCGGGGACGGATTTGCGCTTCGACATTCGCGGGCAGCGCGATGCGGATGCCCGTGGGCACCGAGGCGCGTTCGCCTGGGGCCAGCGTAACGGGACTGGTCACCGCGGCCCGCAGGTCCATGCCGGCGGCATGCTCCGTCTCATACGCGGGCAAGGGAAGATCCTCGCAGCCGGGCTCTTGGAACACGCGGATGCTGGATTCGGATGTCTTCATGAAATGCTTCCTGTTAGGATTTGGGCAGGCGTACCACGCCGTTTGTTGGGAATCATCGGGAGGCCGCGCTTCTGCATCTGGGCAGCTCCCGCGACAAGGGAGAATCGCGTCACGCGCTGCATGGAGTAGCGAAGGTTTGCTCCGGTCCCATCCACGGCCTTCCCCGGGAAGGGGAGTCAAGAGTTTTCGTTTTGCTGCCGTCGATCTCCCCAAGGGCATGGCCGGGAGTGGTGGACACGCCCGCCATGATATCAGATTGAAGCGGGACATGGATTACAGCGGGTTCAACCCGTGCCGGGTTGTCAACCGGCGAGTCGCCGGGCCGCGGAAGGGGGCGCCGGTGATTTGACAGGGAGTCTGGTGGATGGTACCCTACGCGCCGCTTATGTCCCGCCCCCGAGGCGGGAGGAAGGTGCGTGTGATAAGGGGTTTGTCCCGGTGGGCGCCCCCTTCATGTTGGGTGGCAATTGCTTGACATACAAGGTGTCGCCCTATATCATGCTCTGGCATCGTTTTCTATGTTGCTATGTACCGTCTTCAAAGGGGTAATGGGGAAGCACTTGCAGAAGGGAGAAAATCGTCCTGTGAGTAAACCACATCCGTTCGTATGGCAGATCGCCGCCGCTCTCATCTTGGCGGCCATGGTGGGTTGCGCCCACCAGAGCGATGTCCATCAGTTCGATCCAGTGCCCCGGGCCGAGGTAGGGTCCAGCGACTTGGAGCCCGTGGAGGTGCGCTCCGTGAAGGATCTCCTCTTGGACGCCGAGGAGGCGTTCGCGACGGCGAACAAGGCCCAGGAGGGCGGCGATTACGAGACAGCCTATATCCATTATACGGCGATGCTCGAATTGCTCAGTCAGGCGGATATTCAGCCGTCGATGTTCTACAATCTAAGGGGCGAATTCGAGCGAATCCTCGAGGAGGCCTCCGGCGAGGGCGATATACACCGGCGGCGCGAAGAAGAGCAACGCATCATCCGCGAGGCGTATCAGCGGGAGCCATTGGGCGACTTGGATATTCCATTCCCGCTGCCGCAGCCGGTGCTGGATGAGATCGACGAGATCCAGAATCTTTACCCAAGGAGTTTTCAGCGCGGCCTGGACCGAAGCGCGCGCTACATGCCGCACATTAAGAACGAATTCGCCAAGGCTGGCCTGCCCACGGAGTTGGCTTGGCTCGCGATGGTGGAAAGCCAGTTCTGGCCACGCGCCGTGTCGCCCGCGGGGGCCAGCGGCATGTGGCAGTTCATGCGTGCGACCGGCGACCGGTTCGACCTGCGGCGGACCAGTTATCTCGATGAGCGGTTCAACTGGCAGAAATCCACCCAGGCGGCCATTGATTATCTTACCTATCTTTACGAGATGTTCGACGGTCAATGGGCCTTGGCCGTCTCGGCCTATAACATGGGCGAGGGCGGAATGATGCAGGCCATCGAGATGAACGATGGCGATCGCAATCTCTGGCGGCTCATCGAAACGCCCCCGGCCTCGAACCGCATCCGCCGAGAGACAAAGAAATTCTATCCGCGGCTGCTCGCCACCATCATTGTCGCGAGTAACCCCGAGCGCTACGGATTCGAGCGCAATCCGGACGCTCCCATTCCGAAGGAGCGGATCGCCGTTCAGGGAAGTTACGCCTTGGCCGACCTCGAACGCGAGGTCGGATTGGAGGAGGGCATTCTGAAGAGCCTCAACCCGGATCTGCTGCGCGAGGCCACGCCGCCGTCTGGCGTCTTCGAAGTGCGGGTGCCCGCGGAACACCAGGAGCGTGTTGAGTTGGCGTTGAACGATCTTGAGCCTCGCCGCGCGCCTGCTCCCACGACCCAGTTGGCGTCGGCGCCGGCGCCGTCCAGCGGTTCGAGCGGCGGCGCGGCCGGCGGCCGTCACGAGGTTCGCCGGGGCGAGACCTTGTCGCAGATTGCGCAACAGCACGGCGTGTCCACGCAAGAGCTGGCGGCCATGAACAATATGCAAAACGCCGACCATGTCCGGGTTGGCCAGCGGCTAGCGGTCCCTGGAGCGGGAACCGTTATGACGGCCAGCAGCAGCAGCGGCCATCATGAGGTGCGCCGGGGCGAGACGTTGTCGCAGATTGCGCAACAGTACAGCGTGTCCACGCAAGAGTTGATGGCGGTCAACAATCTCCAGAATCCCCATCAGGTGCATATTGGCCAGGAGCTATCGATTCCAGGCGCGGGCGACATGGCCGTGGCGAGCGCAGGGGGCGGGGGAGACGCCCGCACGTATCGGGTGCGGCGTGGTGACACGTTGTATGAGATTGCTCAGCGCGAAGGCGTGCCGATTGCCGAGTTGCAAGCCTGGAACAACATGGGCCAGAACGACCGCATCACGGTGGGCGAGGTCTTGCAGGTGTCCGCGCCTGGACAAGGCGAGCGCATCCATGTGGTGCAGAGCGGAGAAAGTCCGGGCGGCATCGCCGCGCGGTATAATGTGGCCGTGAACGATCTCCTTGAGTGGAATAGCCTCGGGCGAAACTCCGTCATCCGGCCGGGCGATGAACTCGCCATCCGCGGCGGCAGCGGCGCCGGAAGCAGCGGTGGCGGGGGTGGAAGCGGCGGCATCCAAGAGTTGATCCACAAAGTGGAGCGGGGTGACACGCCTTCGGCTATTGCTGCCCAGTACAACGTTTCCCTGGATGATTTTCTGCAATGGAACGATCTCAGCAGGCAATCCACCATCGGCATCGGCGACGAACTCGTTGTCCGCGTGAACCACGAGGACATAAGCGGGGAGTTGCTCGCTCGAGTCGAGGCGGAAGCCGAGGGGTTGGACAACCGGAATGGCGAGAGAGTCATCCACGTGGTGTCGAGCGGCCAGAATCCAACGACCATCGCCCGCCGCTACGGCGTGGCCTTGAGCGACCTCTTCGAATGGAACGATTGGGAGCAGGGAAATGCCCCCGTTCTGCACGTGGGGAATGAGGTCGTCGTTTACACAGAGTGAAGCGAGCCGCCGGGGCATGAACGGGCTATTCCGTATCGCCGCCCCATAACGCGAACTGATGCACGAACAAGAGGCCTGTGTGTTGCGCAACGGAACCGGCGCAATACGCAGGCCCTTCTTCATATTCCGGAAGATGGAGTCACGGCCAGTCAGGAATAGTGTGATTAATGCAGGCATGTATTTCGTTTGGCGATAGTACAGGAAGGGAGGATGCACACCCATGAAATATGACTATGATCTGGCCGTGATTGGCCTTGGGCCTGCCGGTATGGCGGTCTCCGTGATGGCGGCCGAGATGGGACTCAAGGTCTGCGGCATCGAGGCGCATAAGCTGGGCGGCGAATGCATGAATGTTGGCTGCATCCCCAGCAAGGCCCTGCTGCGATCCGCCAAGGTAAGGCATATGACGACGAAGTTCGCGGAGTACGGGCTGACCCCCTTGGCCGAACCCGCGGTCCAAGATGCGTTCCCCCGTATACACAACCACCTCAAGTACATCAACGACCAGAAGACCACGTCCATGTTCAAGAAGGTGGAGCTGCTCCTTGGGGAGGGCAAGGCCTCCTTCCTGGATCCCCATACCCTGGCGGTGGGAGAGCGGCGCGTCACCGCTAAACGCATTTTCATCTGCGCGGGGACCCGGCCAGCCGTGCCGCCCATCGAGGGGATGGAGACCGTCAAACCGCTGACGAACGAGACCATGTTCAACCTGGATAAGGTCCCGGAATCTCTTATCGTCATCGGCAGCGGCGCCATCGCGTGCGAAATGGCGCAGGCGTTCGCCCGGCTCGGGTGCCGGGTTACCATGGTGAAGCGGGGAAAGGGGCTGCTGTGGCGCGAAGATGAGGAGGGTGCGGGGCTGCTTGAGGAGGCCTTCACCAGCGAAGGCATTGAGTTGCGGCGAAGCCGCACCATGAAGAGGATTGAGCGGGTCGACGGGGGTGTGACGTTGCACACCGAGGAAGACGGCCCCATCCACGCCGAGGAGATTCTGTCCGCGACGGGCCGCCGGATGGACTTTGGCCCCATGAATCTCGACGCGGTGGGCATCCGCTATTCGGACAAGGGCATCGATGTCAACAAGTACCTACAGACAAACCACAAACACATCTTCGCCGCCGGGGACTGCAACGGCTATGTCCAGTTGTCGCATTCCGCCATGCACCAAGGGATGCTGGCCCTGATGAACGCCATGATGTTCTGGCCGATGAAGCGAGATTATCGATCCTACGTCGTTCCGTGGACGGTGTTCACCGAGCCCCAGTTTTCTCATGTGGGACCCCGCGAATCCGAGCTGAAGGAGCGGGGCGTGCGCTACGAGACGGTGATTGTGCGCCACGAGGATTATGGCGCGGCCATCGCGGAGAATCTGGGCCGGGGTTTCGTGAAGGCGCACGTCAGTCCGGGCGGCCGGATTTATGCGGCGACGGTGGTGGGGGAGGGGAGCGGCGACATGATCAACGAATGGGCGCTGGCCATTCAGCAGCGCATCCCCATGTACCGCATCATGCTGTTGCAACACTCGTTCCCCACGATGTCGTTCCTCAACAAGCGCGTGTCCGAGAACTGGATGATGAACCGCATGAAATCCCCGGCCTTGCGCCGCTTGGCCCGGTTCTTCTATCGTTTGTAGCGGCGGATTCCTGTACCCCGAACCATGGAGGTGTTAGATGATGCGATGTTGCGCGTTTGTGTTGTTTCTTATCGCGGGACTGGCCGCAGTGTTTCCGGGCGCCGCGGAACCGCCCCAGCCGCGCGCCGATATGCTGCGTTCCACCGAATGGGTCGCCGAGCGTCTCGGCGATGAGGAGTTGGTCATTGTCCACGTTGCCGAAGACCCCGCGCAATACCAAGAAGCCCATGTGCCGGGCGCGCGGTTCTTGGCGTGGGAGGCCGTCGCCCAAGAACGAGGCGGCATCCCCGGCATGCTTCCGTCCGCGGAAGAACTCGCGGCGAGTTTCGAGAACGTGGGGATAACACCCGATAGCGCCGTGGTGTTCTACGACGAGGAGGGCGGTTTCCGGGCGGCCCGCGCCTACATGGCCCTGGACTATCTCGGTGCGGCGGACAACGCGGCCCTGATGGACGGGCATTGGCCCCTGTGGGAACGCGAGGGCCGTCCCGTGGCGGATGAACCAGTCCCCGGGGACGAAGGGGCCGCGCTGAATATCTCTCTTCAGCCTTTTGTCATTGGGGTTACCATGATGCAGGACATCGTGTGGGCCAACGAAAACGGCCGAGACGGCTATCTGCTTGTGGATGCCCGGCCTCCCGGGGAATACCAGGGCGCGGAACCTGGAGACGCCATCGACAGGCCCGGTCACATCCCCGGCGCGGTGAACGTGTTCTGGCAAGACACCTTGGTGAGTCGGGAAGAGCCCCTCTTCCGCGATCCCGGAGCGTTGCGCGAATTGTACGGGCTGGACGGAGCGGTTCAGCCCCGCATCGTCACCTATTGCCGGACCGGCGGCCAAGCGGCCCACGCGTACTTCACGCTGCGCTATCTCGGTTTCAACCCGGCCGTCTATGACGGGTCCTACATCGAATGGCAACGGCGGGCGCATTTGCCGGTAGAACAAGAATAGGCTTCGTGAATCCCGTGCGACATGGCCTCAAAGCGGCCCGGATGCGGGCCGCTCTCCCCCTGTCTTACTCGATGGGATGGGCGAATATCCCGAGATGGTTCGCCACGGGCCGTTCGTATCCCGGCAGCCGGGCCGCCACAGGCCGGTTAAGGACTTGCGCCTCCCCCGCCTCGTCTTGCGCCAGCAGCGTGGCCGACCCGCCCTCGTCGAGGCGGATGGCGTTGTGGACCCCATGGCGTTCAAGGATGTCCGCGAGTTCATCCAGGGTGGCGCCCTCGCTGTAGCGCGGCTGTTTGCCGTCGATGACGACCAGCACCATCTCCGTGTGCCCGGCGTCAACGCCAAGGGCCGCGCGGGGATACACGCGCGTTTCCTCGAATTCCGGACGCCGTCCGCGGCGAAGCAGGAAGCCATTCCCGGCTATCATGGTGTGGTAACGGTCCGGCCGGTTGAAGCTTACCTCGTGATTGTCATTGATGAACAAGACCCCCGGCCGCCAAAACCGCCAGGAGTACACGTCCCCATTGGAGGCCGCCAACCCTATCGGCTCCACGCGGTGGCCGCTGCGGGGATAGCCCTGCACAAGGAAACCGGGAATATAGGGCCTGTAGTAATTGGCGTTGATGGCCGCCTGCACGCCAAATTCCTCCGCGAACGCGCTGGTGGTGCGGGCCTCGAGAGGGCGTTCGGAGTGGTTGTCCCTCGGGGTAACCAGAAAACGGATACCGGGGGCCGTCAGATCGATGCGCATGATGTGAATCACCATGGGCCGGGGTGTATCGCGCACCTCGCGGCTGTAGCGGATCCCTTCGAAGAGGAGTTGTTCCGTGGGCTCAATCTCGGGGTGGAATGGATGCAGACCGGTGACAAGCGCGGCGACGAACATCACCGCCAGCATCGGTATCAGCGCGGCGGCCGCCTTCACGGGCGTGACGTGATGGAAGCCCGGCAAGCGTGCGCGTAATGACGTCAACCGTCCATCTCCTGATTTGGGTTAGCGTTTAGGCGTTTTCGCACGGAAGTGTGTCCCAACGGGCGAGAGTGTATCACATGACCGCCGGAGAACCGTCTCTGGCCCTCGATTGCCTGCCGCCTCTACCGCTGGCCATAGAAGCGGCGGCTCACGAGCTGGCCCGGGCGATTTGGCTAAACTTGGGTTGGAGTGATACCATGGGTTGAGTGACAACGCGTGTGTTTTACACGAAAAGCTGTCGTGGCGGCTAACAGAGAAGCAGTGCATTGGATCCGATGTTTTTGTTCGAAGCGCCATAGTCCCCTCCGCACGGGGAAGTGCTAATATGAGTTCTGCTTAACAATGGCGGGTTTCACGCAAGATTTCGTCTCCCTTCTCGAATACCTACTGCCGGGTTTTCTTTGCGCATGGGTCTTCTATGGATTGACCTCACATCCGAAACCTTCACAATTCGAGCGGATTGTTCAGGCTTTGATCTTCACGCTGATCATTCAGTCTGTAGTTTATATCGTGCAACAACTGGCCCTTTGGATGGGACACCGGTGGCAGATGGGGGTGTGGACGCAGAATATTGAACTGGTGTGTTCTGTTATCGTGGCTCTGATATTGGGTGGTGTCTTTGCTTACGGCGTGAATAGCGACAAGTTCCACCGCTTTGCAAGGTACATAGGAATAACCAGAGAGACGGGCCATCCTTCGGAATGGTTCGCCGCGTTCTTGCGGATAACGTATGTCGTGTTACATCTCAAGGATGGACGCCGCCTATATGGGTGGCCAAAGGAATGGCCATCCCAGGCGGAGCAAGGACACTTTCTCTTGGAAGAGGCTTCTTGGATCGTTGATGACAATGAGAGCAGAGAGCAACCGCTTGTCGGCGTGAATTCCATACTTATCAGCGCGGAAGATGTGAGATGGGTTGAGTTCATGGAAC
>SKRY01000017.1 GCA_007118235.1 Candidatus Hydrogenedentota bacterium
ATGGAGATTACGGTGCCGATGCCTGCGTTCGGGGCGTAGCGGCGGGCGCTCACGATGATCAAGGGAAAGTAGGGGAGGATGGGCGTGATGACATTGGTGAAGGAATCGCCGACACGGTAGGTGGCCTGGGTGAGTTCGGGCGAGTAACCCATGAGCATGAACATGGGCACGAACACGGGGGCCATGATGGCCCATTTGGCCGAGGCGCTGCCCACGAAAAGGTTGATGAAGGCCGAAACGAGGATGAAACCGAGTAGCAAGGGGATGCCGCGCACGCCAAGTCCGTCGAGAAAGGCGGCGCCTTGTATGGCGAGGATGGAGCCGAGCCGGGACCACTCGAAATAGGCCACGAATTGCGCCGCGACAAAGGCCAGGACGATGTACCCGCCCATGCCGCTCATGGTCTCGCTTGTCATGGCGACGGCCTGTTTCTCGCTTGTGATGCTGCCCGTCAGCCGCCCGTACACCAAGCCGGGGATGAAGAAGAGGACGAGCATGAGCGGCACAAGACTGTTGAGTAAGGGGGCGAGCTGGCCCGCCTCATCGCGAAAGATGGCGTTGGCCGGGAGGGTCATCCAGAGCAGCGCCGCCAGACAGATGGCCACGGCGATGGCCGCGCCACGCAGCCCGCGTTTCTCCTCCGGGGTCAGCGTGGTGTCCGTGGCGCCGGTATCGGCTTCGCCGCTGTACACCCCGAGGCGGGGCGTGATGATGCGTTCGGTGACGAAGACGCCGGTGAGCGTGAAGACGGGAACCAATGCCGCCATCAGAAACCAGTTCGCCGCCGGATCCACCTCGTAGGTTTCATCAATAAGGGCCGCCGCCGGTCCCGTGAACCCAACCAGCAGGGGATCCAGCGAGGTCAAGACGAGGTTTGCGCTGAACCCCGCCGATACCCCCGCGAAGGCCGCCGCCAAACCCGCCAGCGGATGGCGGCCCATGCCGTGAAACAACACCGCGCCAAGGGGAATCAACACCACGTAGCCCGCGTCGGCCGCGATGCTCGACAGCAGACCCGCCAGCACGACCGCGCCCGTGGCCCACTTCTTCGGCGTCCATGCGATAACGCCGCGCAACAGCGCCTCGATGAGGCCCGAGCGCTCGGCCACGCCCAGCCCCAACATCGCCACAAGCACCAAGCCGAGGGGCGGAAACTGGGCGAAATTGTCCACCATTTCGGTGAAGATCCGCTGAATCCCTTCCCGTTCCAAGAGATTCACGGCCTCGATGCGTTCACCAGTCCCGGGGTGTTCGGCCCACACGTTCGCCACGCTGGCCAGCCACGAGATCCCCAGCACCAGCGCGATCAGGATAAGAAACAAAGTGGCCGGTTCCGGAAGCCGGTTCCCCCACCGTTCGATGCGGTCGAGCGCTCGCTGTCCCCATCCCGCGCGTGGCGTTTCGCTCATTTGTTTCTCCTTGCCTTTTCTTGCGATGGTTTGGCAGGGGGTAAGTGTAGGGCGGGGAACGCAGAAGAATCAAACTTAAGCCGCGGGCCGGTTGTGGCGATAATAATCATTACACTCGGCGGAACGGTAATACGCTGTATTGATATGTGAGTAAGTTGTGGGAACCGCGCCTTGCTTGGGGCTCTCGTTTGCACGTACAATAGGCCCCGTCCGCAAGGATAGCGCTCCCCATCATAGCGGGGGCTACTCCGCAGTCACACCGTTTCTTTTCAGACTTCGGGCGCACTCCGGGCCTTATCACAGGGGAAAAGTGGGGCCCAGCGCGCATGGCTTTGCCCACCTTGATTCATACCGCAAGGCAGTAGTATGCCGGAATTTCTAGACTCAAAAACCTTACAGGGGGGATTATGTGGATTGATCGACGCCATTTGACGGGATCTTTGAAACACGGGTTGTGGATAACGGCTCTTGTGATGAGCGTTGGATTGTTCGCTTCGGGTGAGGCGGCGGCTGAGCTGCAAAGCGTGGAAGTAGGGGGAAGCCTGCGGATGCGTGGGCGTGTCTTCTCCAATAATTGGGAAACAACGAGTACGCCCGGCGCGTTGCGTATACCCGATGAGTTGTTATGGCGCCGGCCGATCGGCCCATGGGGGACGCGAAGCCGGTTTGCTTGGGACTCCCGCGCATCCAACTCGGAGTACGTGGAACAAGACACGCGCTTGCATGTGCGGGCCGGCTTTTCCCGGGATATCGAGAGTTTCGTTCAATTCAAGACGTATCACCGCTGGGAAGACGGATCCGGCGGCGCCTGGCGTGGGGGCAATGGGGTTGCCGGCAATCCCGCGAGACCCGACCTGTGGCAGGCGTATGTGCAAGCGGACAACCTGGGCCTCGACGGATTGCGGCTGCGCCTTGGCCGTCAAGAGTTGGAGCTGGGCAAGGGCTGGCTTATCAGCCACCGGCGCGGTATCATTGGCCGGACCTTTGACGGGGCGCGGCTGACGTATGAGCAAGACGGCTGGGGGCTGGACGCGTGGGCGGTCAACTACCGCGACAGCGGTTTGGTCTCGCTCGGTGGAGACATGGAGCTGTACACGGTGGAGGGCTCGTATACCGGGTGGGATCCCGCGGCCTTGTCGGTCTATTGGATCGGCGTGCGCGACAGTGAACGCGCCGATGACACGGGGTTCGCGCCACCCGCGGCCTGGATTGAAGACTGGCGGGGCGTGAACCAGTACGACACCACGTTCTTGCACACCGCAGGCGCGCGCGTTCATGGCGCCACGGGGCCGGTGGATTACGACGTGGAGGCCGCCACGCAGTGGGGCCGCGCAGGCGGTTTGGGTCAGTATTTCCGCCTGGGCCGCTATGGCGACAATCGCGCGCGCTTCGACGGCAATTGGGCTGCGGACGCGGAAGTTGGCTATACGTTGGAGAATGTGGCGTGGACGCCCCGGTTTGGGATAGGCGGCGCCTATTTCAGCGGTCAAGATAACAGGGATATCAGCTTTGGCGAGTGGTTGAATCCCCTGCGCCGGCCCGAGGCGAGCATCTCGTTCAACCGGATTCAGTCGTTCTTTTCATATTCCTTTCTAATGGATTTGACGAAGGACATGACCAATTTCCATCAGATTCGGGCCAATGCCCGCGCGCATCCCCACGACCAGGTGACGTTGGACTGGAGTTTGGCGTATTATGGAGTGAACGAGACCTTTGACCGGCCGTTGTCGGCCCGGGTGGGGCGGTACCGGATCCCGCTGGCGCCAGGGTTGCCGTTCCTCACGGAGTCTTCCGCTAGCGACATGGGTGTGGTGTCTCATTTCATCCTGCGTTATCAGTACTCGCCGGATTGGAATATCAATTTTGGGTGGGAACGCTTGTTCACGGGACAAGGCCTGCGCGATGGCAATTTCACGCACCGCCAAGGCCTTGAATTCAGCGGCGGAACGGCGCGGGATAACGCGGACCTCTTTTATATCGATACCTCCGTCCGCTTCTGAGTAAATCGGAGGTAGTCCCGTAGTACACTATCCACCTACGCGAGTGCATAACCCGGCGTCAGACCCTCCCGCATGGCGGGGCGTCTGCCGCCGGTTATTTGGAATTGGCTGGAACGCGGCCAAGCGAAGCCGCATTATTCCGGTCAGGATTAACCTATGAAGGCCTTTGACAGAGACCTGGTGTCAGGGAGTGTCGTGCGGTCGGTCTGGAAGTTGGCGTGGCCGGCCGTACTTCTGCGTCTGGTGGACGGTCTTCATAGCATCGTGGACCACATCTTGGTGGGAAATTTCGTGGGCCACCACGGAAACGCCGCCGTGGGCGCGGCGTGGCTGTTGTTTCTCGTGGTTGTCTTGTTTCTCGCGTCGCTGTTTCAGGGCATGGTGGTGCTTGTGTCGCGTTACAGCGGGATGCAGGACCGCGACAACCTGAGCTGGGTCGTCTACCAGACGTTTCTCGCCACGATATACCTTTTTGCCTTGGTCATTGCGCCGGTTGGCTTTCTTATCGCGCCCCATGCCCTTGCGCTGGTGAATGTCACACCCGAGGTGCACGCCCACGCGTTGCCATACTTGCGGATCATGTTCACGTGCGCGGCCCCGCTGTTTCTATCGCTCATGCTTGCGATGGCCTTCCAAGCCTCGGGCGATCCCAAGACACCGCTTATACTGGGCGCTCTAACCACCACCATCAACATTTTGCTGAGCACAACCCTGATCATGGGACTGGGCCCCTTTCCCGAGATGGGCACGGCGGGGGCGGCGCTCGGCACAAGCACCGCGCCATCGCTGAGCGTGGCCGTGGGGCTATTCTTGATCTACCGGCGGAAGATGATCATACAACCGCCTCCCCGCTATACCCTGAAACTCGATTTTGCTCTTCTTAAGAACACCGCTCGCATCGGGATGCCCACCGGCATACAGGCGGTCTTGCTCAACTTTGGCGGCGTCCTACTCTTCCGCAAACTAGGGGTTCTGCCGTACAGCGCCTCCGCGCA
Organism: Candidatus Hydrogenedentota bacterium; assembly: GCA_007118235.1. Classification (GTDB taxonomy): domain Bacteria; phylum Hydrogenedentota; class Hydrogenedentia; order Hydrogenedentales; family SLHB01; genus SKRY01. The sequence continues at coordinate 4,405 of SKRY01000017.1, forward strand.
GGCCGCCTTTACCATCTGCTATACCCAGATCTTCAGCCTCGTGACCTGGGCGGGCTTTGGCTTGCGCATCGCGGCCGCCACGCTGATGGGCCAAAACCTCGGCGCGGGAAACCCCTCGCGGGGCAAGCGCGCCGTATACGTGGCGGCTGGTCTAGGCGTTGCGTGGGCCGCCACCTTGGGCCTGGTGTTTTGGTTCATGCCCGGCCCGTTGCTGGCGCTTTTTGACGCGGTGGACGAACCTGTTTATAGCTATGGGGTGGAACTCTTGCGGTTCGCAGCGTTTGCGGGCGTGTTCCTGGTCAGCACACTAACGCTGACCGGCGGCCTGCAAGGCGCCGGCGAGACGCGAATCCCCATGTACATCGCTTTCATTGCCCAGATCGTGATCATGTTGGGCTGGGTCGAAATCTGGCACCAGCTCGACATGTTGACGCCCACCCTCGCTTGGGCCGCGCTTCTCGTCAGTCAGTTCTCCCGTTGGGTGATGACGCAAAGCGTGTTCACATGGGGCCGCTGGATGAAGAGTTTGCAGGAGCTGCACGGATAGTCCGCGCCGGTGCGGACGCGCGGCGAGCGGTAATTGTGACAACCGGGGCATCACCCATTCGCCAAAGCTTGGGGGTGACACCCCGGTTACACACATTCACTATCATGGGGAAATATCCCCCCGGGACGGCGCACCGCCGTTTTCGCCTCCCGCGGCCCAACCCCGGCTCTTGCGGCCGTCAGGCCTGTTTGCCCTTGTTTTTCGCGCCGGACTGCGGAGCCAAGGGTTGTTGCGGGTACTTCTGGAAGCTATCCTTCTTGGAGAGGATTTTTATGATGGTGTACGCTCCCTTGTCGCCGGGCCGGGTCAGAGGCCACGGCTTCTCCAATTCATCAAAGGCTTTACGTACACGCAACACCTGACTTTGATAGCTCTTGCCATCGGCGGGTTCATAAATGACGAACTGACCGGCCTTGGTTCCTCTCACCTGTTCCATGATCTCTTGGATATGGGGGTTGACGCGTCTTTCCTTGCCGCCTTTGCTGGTCTTCTTGGCGTTCAGCCCCATCTTCTCTACTTCTTCTTTTGTCAGTACACGAGCAGGCATGCAGGTCATCCTCCTTTGGTTTCTTGGAACAAGCACACAGGCTATTGATTTCGCAGGCCGCCGCTCCTTCTCCATACGGTTGTGATTAGAAGCACTGGTGACGGCGCAACGCGTCTTCCTTAAAGTGAATTATAACCAATACTAAGACTCTTTCGCCAGTGTTTTTTCTAGCTTCCTAATCCTTCGGCCATGAATGGCGCTTGCGCCGTGGGGAGCAGCCTCCCGAATCCCGATCGCTGGATGCCGCGATCCAACCCATCGCGCTGTCCGTGTGGGCCGCGCCGGAACAAGAAACTCATCCTCACCCGCTGGATGAGGATGCACCGCAGGCGTCTCGCCGGCCCTTATAAGCCGCCTTGAAGGCGGCGGTACGGTTCCTCCCAATCCTTGCCCCGCGATTGAGGGACATGATTGCCTTGGCCGCCGGGACCCGGCGTGATACTATGTAAGGGTAGTAGGTCCGTCTCCCCGCTCACGGGACGGGTCTTCGTTTAACGTGGAACCACGAAACAGAGGTATCTCCGGGAATCTCATGAGCCATCTCCAGTTTGATCGGCGCGGACTTCGTTTTCGGCCGCTAAAGGAACGGCGGGATCGGGTCTTTGTCGCCAAGGATCGGATCATGCCGGACCGAACGCCCGAGCCGCTGGGAGAGTATCACTCCGCGCTCATGGACGAGGCCGTGGAGCGTATTATTCTAGCGCGGGAAAGGGGCGCGGCGCGCATGTTGGCGTTCGGCGCGCACGCCATCAAGAATGGGCTAGGCTCCGTGCTTCAACAGCTTCTACGGGAAGGTTGGCTTACTCACCTCGCCACCAATGGAGCCGGCATCATCCACGACTGGGAGTTCGCCTTTCAAGGTCATACCAGTGAACATGTGGAGGAGAACGTGGCCCAAGGCCAGTTCGGGATGTGGGAGGAGACGGGATACTATCTGAACCTGGCCCAAGTCATCGGCGCATATAGGGGCATGGGCTATGGTGAGGCCGTGGCCGCCTTGACCGAACAGGAAGGTTTGGAAATACCTTCCGAGGATACGCTGCGGGGGGAGATCGCCGAAGCAATGGATCAGGACGCGAACCGCGCCGCCGCCGCGCTTGATCTGCTTGATGTGATACGCGCGTTCGGGCTTTCGCCAGGCTGGGTGGCAGTGTCTCATCCTTATAAGGAAGACGCGCTGCAAGCCGCGGCCTATCGTTGCGGGATCCCTTTCACCGGCCACCCAATGATAGGGCATGACATCATCTATCTTCATCCCATGAACCGTTGCGCCGCCATTGGACGCACAGCCCAAGCCGATTTTCTGACGTTCGCGAAAGGGGTGGAGAATATCTCCCGCGGCGTCTACCTTTCCGTGGGGTCCGCCGTGATGTCGCCGATGATCTTTGAGAAGGCCATGAGCATGGCTCAGAATAGCGCGATCCAACAGGGAGGCCGAATTCATGATCATTATATTGCCGTGGTGGATTTGGCCAAGTCCCACTGGGATTGGACCCAGGGCGAACCGCCCGAGACCAACCCCGACTACTACCTGAGATACAACAAGAGTTTCTCCCGCATGGGAGGAACCATGCGGTATATGTCGCTGGATAATCGCGATTTCTTCTTGCACTTGGCCCAGCGGCTGCATGTCCGGCATGAGGAGGGGGCCAACTCATGAGCGCCGCCTGTTCAGAGGAACAACGGCTCCTCGGCGAACTGAAGGCCCGCCGGCCCGACCTCGAAGGGTGTATACCCGCACTGGAAGCCGCCTACCGGGCATTGCGCGACACCTTCGCCGTGGGCGGCAAGCTGTTGACCTGCGGAAACGGCGGAAGCCATGCCGACGCCATGCATATCGTGGCGGAACTCTGCAAGAGCTTTGAGCGCAAACGGCCCCTCCCGCTAGATTTCGCCAACCGGCTGGAGCAGGAGCCCGGTGGCGAAGCGTTGGCCGCTCACCTCGAGGCGGGATTGCCCGCCATCACGCTGGGACTCAACGGCGCCCTAAAGAGCGCGGTGGAGAACGACAGCGCCCTTCCTGAAATGGCCTATGCCCAGGAAGCCTGCGCCCTTCTCCGGCCCGGAGACGCATTCCTCGCCATTTCCACCTCGGGCGCTGCGCGGAATTGCCTTCTCGCCATGGCCGCCGCCCGCGCCTTGGGAGCCCGCACCTTCGCCCTGACGGGGCCTCACGGCGGCGCCATGGCCCAATGCGCGGATTACCCCATCAAGGCCCCTGGAGGCAGCGTCAAGACCATTCAAGAGGCCCACATCGCCCTGTACCACGCCCTTTGCGGCCTTGTCGAGGCCTCTTTCTTTCCCTGAAGCGCCGGATAAGGGGCCAACGGCTGGCGGCGGTCTCATGGACCCATTCCCACTGCCAATTTGACTTCCCATAGGCGCCGACGTATCCTTACAAACGTTATCGTTATTGGGGTATATTTGCCAGGTTCGGTTGCTGGCTAAAGGAAGCGGCAGGAAGATGCTATGCAAATTTACGTAAATGAACAGTCCCTGGAAGTTCCAGAGGAGACGACCCTGTTTGGTCTGCGGGACAAGATGAAACCTGGCGCGGATGTGCTTGTGGTCAATGGGGCGCCCGCGCGAACGGACGTCAAGCTAAAGGAGGGCGACGAGGCCGTCTTGATTCGGCGGGGCGA
>SKRY01000224.1 GCA_007118235.1 Candidatus Hydrogenedentota bacterium
CGACGTGGGCCGGCCGCTCGATTGGGGGTATCCGGCGCGAGGAATCATAAGGGAAGGGATGCTATACGTCCGCAACTTTGAGCCGGACCGGTGGCCCGCGGGCAATCCAGAGACGGGTTACCTCAATTGCGATGGCAGTCCGACGAAGACGGCGGTCCTGGAGACGTGCTGGGACCCCGAGGCGCATCACTATTGGCGGCTGAACTTCGGTAAGCGGCCCGCCGAACAGTTGTTCGACGTCCGGGAAGACCCCGATTGCGTGAACAATCTCGCCGATGATCCCGAATACGCGGACGTCAAAGCGGATCTCAAGGAACAGCTATACGCTACACTCAAGGAACAAGGCGATCCCCGCATGTTCGGTAAGGGCCACGTCTTCGACCAATACCCGTACGCCAACGAAGGCCAGCGCAACTTCTACCGGCAATACGTGGAAGGCGATCCCCCACCCACGGGCTGGGTCAACGACAGCGATTTCGACGAGGACAAACGGCCGTACTGGTAATTTGTGGTTTATTGGCGGCGGCGCGCCCTGGCCACGGGCGCCCCGCTGCCACGTATCGCGCCTAAAGGACCATGGTCACTAGGACGGACGAGTCCTCGACAGCCCTTAGAGAATGGGATACCCCTGCGTCGAGGAAGAGCATTCGGCCGGCTTCGAGGCGTTGGGTAGTATCGTGGCAACGGAGTTCAATGGCGCCTTCAATGCAATGTACCGTGATTTCCTTGGGAGCGCTGTGCTCGCGTACTTCCTTGCCAGCGGGCAACACCATGCGGATCAGCTCTAGGTGATCCGTTTTCGTGAGCGCGTGCGTCGTTGCGTCCTTGAGACCCTCGCCCAAGGGGCGAATGTCGATTACTTCTCCGGACTCGGCATGTTTGATAGCCATGGCGTATCTCCTTGTCGTGGGTGGGGAAGGCCTTAATCCTGGCCGTCCACACGGGTGAGCGTTTGGCCCGTGGTCCATTCAATGGCGTTGAAAAGCATGGCTCGGAAATTCTCGTTCTCGAAGTCTTCCGGTATGCCCATGGACGTGTAGAACGCCCGGCCATCTTCCCCATAGTGATTGGTCCAGGCCAAGGGCTCTTCGATGCCGCTGTCTAGGCCGATCCCCCACAACAGCGGAGTTGTCTCTGGGCCAAGTTCCGGATTATGGTAAATCTTTCCGGGCCGGGTCCAGGCCTCGACGCCTTTCAGAATGGGGTGGTCTTCCGCGCCTTCCACGATTTCGACTTCAGCGGGCTCTTCGTCCCCATGTCCCGAGTAGTCGCCGCCGAATATCTCCTCGTCCATCTCCAGATAGTCTTGGAAGGCGTGGCTCGACGTGCGAATGCCGATGGCGGGCTTTTCCGCCTCGAAGTGGCCGAGGATATATTCGAGCTGCTCCTCGGGCAGTTCCATGCGGCGCGTAAAGATGATGACGAGATCCGCCTCGGCGAGCGTGCAAATGCCATGGAGATGATCGCCGGCATCCTCGCCCCACGAAGCGGTGACCACAATGTCTTCGTAGTCATCCTCCAGGGTGCGCTGAAGCGCGCGCAGGGAGGGTTCGGATTCATATTCCGCAGAGCCCGAGATAAGATGGATGCTCAGGGCGTCCGCTCCGGGCATGAGCAACGCAACAAAGATGCATGATACCGTGATACGCCAGATCGAGCGCATTATGTCTCTCCTTTTGTTGGGAATTTCGAAACCTAACGATTAGGAGGAAGACCTGTTATATGCTTCCCCTGACCACGGGCATGGTACCCAGCAGCGAATGCGCGATTCAAATCTCGAATGAAGACCAGAAGTTCGGAACACTTACAAAGGGAGAGGCTGGAAACCGAACATGGAACTCCCAGCCTCTCTGTCACGGCGCCTAAGGAGGAGAGACTTGCACAAGAAACCCTCACCGCCCCCGGAGACGTTCGGCCAGAACGCGCGGCTCGGTGATGGGTTCGGAACACGTAAAGTCCTTACAAAGATAGGCGGCTGGTTGACCGTCAACCAATTCCTTGTCCTTGAGAAGAGGTATCTCGGCCTCGATGGCCCCACGCTCTCCGCTGCCATCCCCGTCCGTGCAGGCCAGAATCTTATTGGGCGCAAAGTGACTGTGGACGGTCCGGGCCAATGCCTCAACCGCCTCGGAGTCCTTCAAGCCCGCTAGGGCCACTTCCAGCGGAGGACGCAAGAGGAAGTCCGCCGCGCAGAGCATTTTGGTCATGGCGGTAGGCGCTTCTTCAAGATTCTGGGCGTTTATCCCCAGAATGGTCTCGGCCTTCTCGCGGTACGCGCGCTTGTCGGTGAGCCGGCTTACGCGCAACAGAAGCAGCGCGCCGGCGCTATTGCCCGAAGGCTCCGAACCATCCATGACGGGTTTGGGCCGGGCAATGAGCCGGTGGTCGTCGCCGCTGGTGAAGTAGAATCCGCCGCTCTCGGGATCCCAAAACTTGAAGATCATGTCCTCCAGCAACTCCTGGGCGGTCCGCAACCAGGTGATGTCGAACGTGGCCTCGTACAGCGTCACCAAGCCATTGGCCAAGAAGGCGTAGTCGTCGAGATAACCCGGGATGCGGGCTTGACCGTTCCGGAAACTGTGTAGAAGGAAGCCTGCTTCCGGATAAAGATGGTCCACGATGAAGCGGGCGGCGCGCTCGGCCCCTTCCCGGTAGCGAGGCTCACGCAGAACCGCATACCCCTGGGCCATGGCGCCGATCATAAGACCGTTCCACGACGTGAGGATCTTGTCGTCCCTGCCGGGCCGGACGCGTCGATGGCGCGCTTCGCGGAGCTTGGCGTTGAGTTGGTCGATACGGGACCAGAATTCATCCAGCGTCATACCCCGCTCCTCCGCGAATTGCTCGGGCGGCTTGGTTGCGTGAGGGATGTTCTTGTCCGCGTGATACGGTTCAGGGGAGGCGAAATTGCCCGAAGGGCTGATGGCATAATACTCGCAGTAGAGATCGGCGTCCTCCCGGCCTAGGATGCCGCGGATTTCCTCGTCCGTCCACAGGTAGTACGCGCCTTCCTCGCCCTCGCTGTCGGCGTCCTCTGCCGATAAGAAACCGCCCTCGGGATGCGTCATCTCCCGGAGTTGATAATCCAAGGTCTGTTCGGCGGCGCGTTTGAGCACGGGGTCTCCAGTGGCCTGCCACCCCTCAAGGTAGACCTCGCAGAGCTGCGCGTTGTCGTACAGCATCTTCTCGAAGTGGGGCACGAGCCAGCGCTCGTCCACCGAGTAACGGTGGAATCCGCCGCCCACGTGGTCGTACATCCCGCCCAGGGCCATGGCCCGCAGGGTGTGAATGGCCATGTCCCGGGCCTCCATGTCGCCCGTCCGGTCGTAATGCCGGAGCAAGAGCGCGATGGCCCCGCTCGGCGGGAACTTGGGCGCCCCGCCAAAGCCGCCATGGCGGCCGTCATAAGCCTGCTTGAGTTCGCCAACCGCCTTGTCGAGCACCGCCTCCTCGATCGGCCCATGGAGATGCGTAACCTGATGCACGGCCCGGTTCACATGGTCCGCAAGCTCATCAGCGCCCCTGAGCACCTCGTCCCGCCGCTTTTCCCACGCATTGGCCACGGCCGTGAGCACGGACCGAAAACCAGGCATTGAACCATGGCTTCGCGGGGGGAAATAGGTTCCACCGTAGAACGGCTTCAGATCGGGAGTGAGGAACACGCTCATGGGCCAGCCTCCTTGACCCGTCATGAGTTGGACCGACGTCATGTAGATGTCGTCGAGGTCGGGGCGTTCCTCCCGGTCCACCTTGATGTTGACGAAGAGCCGGTTCATCACCTCGGCCGTTTCCTCGTCCTCAAAGGATTCATGGGCCATGACGTGACACCAGTGGCACGCGCTGTAGCCGATGGACAAGAAAATCGGCTTGTCCGCCTGCCTAGCTTTCTCCAACGCTTCATCACCCCACGGATACCAGTCCACGGGATTATGGGCGTGCTGGAGCAGATACGGACTTGTCTCGTGGATAAGGCGGTTCGTGTGTGTGAAATTCGTGATTTCTTGTTCAATCATGCCGACAACACTCCGTTGACGCCGCAATCAATGGTGTGAGGGAACTGAGCTATTCGGCTCCCTTTCGCCTTATGTAAACACTGCCCAATAGCTGTCCATTCCGCCTCGCCGCGGTTTGGGTTCCACAAAGGCAACCCAAACGGGCCGCGCGATGAACCAGGGAGGCTCGCACCTCTTGGACCGAGAACTCGAGCGCGCCAGCGTTGTCCCGCGCTTGCGGAAAAAACTGTTACGGTTAAGGCCGGCATGGTACAATAGGCTGGATATGCTGGCCGTGTCTGGGACAGGTGTGTGCCGTTTTTGGAATAGGACAAAAGGAGAGCCGCTGATGACTACGATTGACAGGCGCGGATTCTTGCGGACCGCCGCCGGGGCCTCATTGGGCGCGGTCCTAGGAAGCACATGGACTTCGCAGTTGAAGGGACAGGCCCTAGCGCAGGATGCCATACCCACACGGCGTCTGGGCAAGATAGGGTATGATGCGACGATATTCAGTCTGGGCGCGGGCGGAAACACGCCCATCATGGATTTGAACCAACGGGAGACAGGCGCGGCGATCGTCCATCGCGCGCTGGATCTCGGAATCAACTACATTGACACCGCCGCTTCGTACGGCAACGGGGCCAGCGAGCTGATTGTGGGCGATGTGATGAAAGACCGCCGGGACGAGGTGTTTCTCGCGACCAAGACGCGCCAACGCACGGCGGAGGGGTTGTTGGAAAACGAGTTCGAGCAGAGTTGCGAGCGCTTGCAAACGGATTACATCGACCTCTATTACTTCCATGCGGTTCAGACTAGTGAAGACCTTGACACGGTGCTGGATCGCAATGCCGGCCCCGTTACCGTGTTCGAGCAGCTCCGGGAAGAGGGGCGGATTGGGCACATCGGGATCAGCAGCCATTCCAGCGCCACGCTCATGGAGGCAATGGACCGGTACGACTTTGATTGCGTTTTCGTCACGATGAATCCGGCGGGTCTTAGCATGAACGACCCTGAGAACCTCCGCGACATGCTGGCCATGGCGCAAGAGAAGGACATCGGCGCCGTTGCGATGAAGATTCCCGCCCGCGGCGGCGTGCTCGAACGGGGCATCTCCATGGAAGAGAGTCTGGGATACGCCCTGAGCTTGCCCATCGCCACGGCGAACATTGGCATTTCAAGTGTCGAGATCTTGGAGGAGAACGTGGCCTTGGCGAAGGCGTTCACTCCGTTTGACGATGATAAGCTTACGGAGTTGGAGGAGCGGGCCCGAAGCTAGGATTGGGACGTTTCTCACTGCTGAAACGTACTCTCCCTTTGGCCACGGCAGTTGGCGCAAATGATGGGTTCTCAACTGGTTTTTAGGAGGATTTGCTAATGAAAGAGATCGGAAGACGCAGTTTCTTACGGACGGCCGCCGGGGCCGCTTTGGGCGCGGGGCTGGGAGGGATGTACACGTCATGGCAAGGGACGCCCGTGCTTGCCGAGGAACCCTCGACCGGCGCGATGCCCACTCGCCGGCTAGGCAAGATTGGGTACGAGGCCAGTGTGTTAAGTCTTGGGGGCATGACCACGATCATGGATCGGGATCGCCGGGATGATGCCGCGGCGATTATTCATCGCGCTCTTGAACTAGGCGTGAATTACATCGACACGGCCGATTCGTACCGGGCTGGCGACAGCGAGTCCAACATTGGCGATGCGCTTGAGGGCCGCCGGGATGAGGTGTTCCTCGCCACGAAAACGCGCCAGCGCACCCTCGAGGGACTTGCGGAGGAGACGTTCGAGCGGACCTGCGAACGGCTGAAGACTGATTATGTTGACCTCTATTTCTTCCACGCGGTTCACGATCTCGACGATTTGGACACGGTATTGGACCGGGAAAACGGTCCGATTCTAGCTTTCGAGCGCCTTCGGGACGCTGGCCGGATTGGGAACATCGGGATCAGCAGTCATTCCAGCGCCACGCTCATGGAGGCGATGAAGCGGTATGACCTTGATTGTGTCTTTGTGACGATGAACCCGGCCGGCCTGAGCATGAACGACCCCGAGAACCTCCGCGACATGTTGGCCATGGCTCAGGACAAGGATATTGGAACCGTGGGGATGAAGATTCCCGCGCGAGGCGGCGTATTCGATCGCGACATCACCATGGAAGAAGCCTTGGGATATGCCCTGAGCTTGCCCATCGCCACGGCGAATGTAGGCATCACGAGCTTGGACATTCTGGAAGAGAACGTCAAACTAGCCAAGGCATTCACCCCCTTGGAAGAGGAACAACTCGCCGAGCTGGAGCGGCGGGCGCTAGCGTAGGATAAAGTAGGGCGGCCGGGGCGGGAATGCGATATTGCATGCCGCCCCGGTTTTGCTTTGATCGCGATGGCGAATTGCGTGGCGGGGTTCAAGAAGGCTACAGTAACGGCGCGAGAGTGACGCCACGGCCCCTTGGGAGATGCATCCGCTATGAGTCCTTCTGAAACGCAATCGCGCATGTGGGAAGAACCCGCGCCGGAGCCCGCCGCCACGGGCGCAACGTTCATCGAGCGCGCCCGGCCGCAATGGGCGGAACTCGAGGAGTTGCTCGCCCGCGCCCGAAAGCGGGGACTGAAGCGATTGGCCGCGGAAGAGTTAAGCCGCCTGGATCGCTTGTACCGCCTCTGCACGATTCATCTGGCCCAAGTCCAAACCCGCGGCCGGGATCCGAACCTTACGGCTTATCTCAATAATCTCGTGGCGCGCGCCCACAGTTTTGTGTACATCTCGCCCCGGCCTAATCCCTTGAAGCGCGTTGTGGGCTTCTATATGACAGGATTCGCTCGGGCCGTGGCGCGCACCTGGCCCTATCATGCCGTGGCATTGGTCTTGCTGCTCATCGGCGCGATGGCGGGCCATTTCGCGGCAGACCTTGAACCGAAGGCCCGCTACGCCTTGATGATGCCCGGCGACGTGCGCCTGCCCGGCTCCACGGCTGAACAATTGCAGGAAATGCTCCGGGCGGGGCGGGACATGCCGTGGGAGGCCAAGTTCGCCTTTACCACCCAGCTCTTCGCCCACAACACTCAGGTGGGCTGGAACGCTTTTGTGGCGGGTATTCTCGCAGGCGTGCCCACCGTCCTCATGCTCCTCTACAACGGCGGCATCCTCGGCGCCTTCACCGCCATGCATCACCGCCACGGTATCGTGGAAGAGGTTTGGGCGTGGATTCTTCCTCACGGCGTAACGGAATTCCTTGCGATTATTTTGTGCGGCGGCGCGGGGTTTCTGTTGGGCATGGCGGTGGTGCGGCCCGGCTTGCATGGCCGGAAGGAAAACGTGCGGGCAGCGGGCAAGGAATGCGTCCGCTTCGCCATGGGGGTGATTCCGCTGTTCATCATCGCCGCGCTCGCCGAGGGGTTCTTGCGGCAGAGCGAATTAGGCACATCCGCCCGGCTGATCTTCGCGGCGGGCACAGCGGTGTTCTGGCTGCTCTATTTCACTCGGGGATACCTAGTTGAACAACGCGCGCGGCGCGAACAAACGCTTGAGGCGGGGTGGCGGGCTGGGGAACGGGAAACCCCAGAGCGCATCAGAGCAGGTTCATCTCTCTGAGTTCGACGTACTTGTTCACCAGGGGAAGGCGAAGGTCTTCGGGGCGCACGTCAAGCACGTACGCGCCATCTCGGTGGATCCGCGCCAACACCTCGCTGCGTTCCCGGCGCAAGCGGTAGGTGACCGCTTTGCGGAAGGGATCCATCACGTCCATGCTGGGTTTTTCGAGCACCCCCTCGAGTTCCGGCGTGCGCAAAGCCGCGGTCACCATAAGATGCCGCTGTCCCAAGGCCCGCGTTCCCGCTATCAGGGGCCGGGCGGTTTCGGAGTCGGCCACGTCGGTAATCACCACCACCAGACTCCGCTTCGTCAACTGCTGTTGAAGCACGATAAAGGCCTTCCGGAAATGGCTCTCCGTCATGCGAGGTTGTACCCCCACGAGCGCCTCGGTAATGCGGGTTAGCTGTTGCAGACCGCCCCGGGGCTTGAGATGGAGCGCTACTTCATCGTCAAACACCAGCAAACCGCACCGGTCGCCGTTCTTCAGGGCCACCCCGGCAATGAGCAAGGCGCTATCAATGGCGTGGTCCAGCTTCGCTCC
>SKRY01000375.1 GCA_007118235.1 Candidatus Hydrogenedentota bacterium
GGCCGTTGAGGTCCAGCGTATAGACCCGGACCACGCCGGTTTCGCCATCCATGAACAAGGCTTGGTAGCGAAGCAGCCCCGGTGTTTCCGGAGCGGCGGTGTCGAAGATGCAATTCTGCGGGGTCCCAGTGGGCGCATCAATGGCGCGCCACGTTTGCCCGCCGTCCAAGGTCCGGTGAAAGGAGCCGCTGCCCACCGCCGTGAGGGCGCCGTCATCGGTGGCCACAAAGCGGGCGGGAAATCCCGCGGGAAATTCCTCTAGGGCCCGCCAGCCTTCCTCTGGACACCAAAAGGACAGCAGTTCGCCGTGCGTGGTATTGCGGAATGAAACCACGGGGCGCCCCTCGGCCGTCACGCCGACATGGCTCAGGTTGTACAATCGGCTGCCGTCGCGGGTGGATTCGGGCGGTTGGATGACTACATCCCCGTTGTCGAACGTGATGGGCAAGGAGGCGATTGGCTCACCACTGGCCCGCTTGAACGTTTCGCCTCCGTCCTCCGACGTGGCGTAGACAACATGCGTGCTTTCGTGCCCCCCTCCCTCGCCATCGATCTGCCCAGCCCACGTGAGATGCATTCGGTTGTCCCGGCAGAAAAACACCCGCGTCTTCAGGCCCTGATAGGCGCTTCCCTCCTCCTTATCGATCCAGATGGTGGTCTTCTCGCCGTGTTCATAATCCGTTCCGCCGAGCATGGTCCACGTCCGGGCATCCGCATCATACTTGGCCACGCCGCTGGCCATGATGCCGGGGCTCCAGCCCGTGCCGAATTTCACGCGGTGGCGGAACGCCACGTACAGGACGCCTTCCCGGCAGCGGACGAAATAGGGATAGCTGATCCATGTCCCTGGCGGCGCCCGGTCAGGATCATCGCCCCGGAACGTGAACGAGGAAACATCCCCGGGATCATCCGATACGGCGTACTGCCACGCGTGGTCGGCATGGGGATTCTTCTCTTCATCGTTGAGATAGGGCGAGTTATGCATGTTGCCCGCGACGTGAATGTACCCGTCCCGATCAATACCTACCGACGGTGCGGCGTGGTATAGGTCCAGGCGGGTATGCTCGAAGATGACGTTCGTGTCGATGGCGCCATCCGGCGTCTTACGGGCGATCATTGTCCGCTGCTCGCTATCAATCCACACCGTATAGATACTGCCCTCGTGCGTGACAACGGGCGCCATGTAATCCCCGCGCGTGTTCTCGTGGGCGTCAAACTCCATCTCCAACGTGACGGCTTCGTTTGCCCCAGCCCCCTCCGAAATCCCATGGAGGAGCAGCGCCATGCCCAGCAAGGCGGCGGCAATGTGTGTTCGCGGATACATCCCGGTTCTCCTTTCCCAACGCCGATTCCCAGCACGGCATAGCAAGCGCACGAACGGTGCCTGCCTGGCCACAAACAGCAAAGCCAGGCCCTCCCTTCTGGAAGACCTGGCTGTGATTCTTACGGTCCGAAACCCGTAGCGTTCGTCAGCTATCCAAGGTCCAATCCATGAAGACCTTGAGTTCGCGCGACCGCGTGGGGTGGCGCATCTTGCGCAAGGCCTTGGCCTCGATCTGCCGGACGCGTTCGCGGGTGACGTTGAACACGCTGCCCACTTCCTCCAGCGTGCGGGGGTAGCCATCGCCCAGACCAAACCGCAGGCGCAGCACCTTCTCTTCCCGTTCGGACAGGGTGGACAGGACCCTATCAAGCTGTTCCTGAAAGACGCCAAAGGCGGCGGTATTCACCGGGGATTCGGCGGTCCGGTCTTCAATGAAATCGCCGAAATTGCTGTCTCCGTCGTCGCCCACGGGCGTTTCCAGGCTGATGGCTTCTTGCGCGATCTTCAGGATGCTGCGGACCTTATCCGGCGACATCTCCATGTCCACCGCGAGTTCCTCGGCGGTGGGTTCGCGGCCGTATTCCTGCACCAGACGCCGGTTCGTGCGCACCAGTTTGTTGATGGACTCGATCATGTGGACGGGGATGCGGATGGTGCGGGCCTGGTCCGCGATCGAGCGGGTAATCGCCTGCCGAATCCACCAGGTGGCGTAGGTGCTGAACTTGTACCCGCGCTGATACTCGAACTTGTCCACCGCCTTCATCAGGCCAATGTTTCCTTCTTGGATCAAATCCAGGAAGGACATGCCGCGATTGGTGTATTTCTTGCCGATGCTGACCACCAAGCGCAAATTCGCCTCGACCAGTTCCATCTTGGCGTTGTAGATCTTCTCTTCCTTGTCCTTGATCGTGTCGATGAGTTCGGTGATCTCGCCTTCACTGAGCTGCGCATCGGACTCGATCTGATCGATCTTGCGCTGGGCCATCTGCAACCGGCGTTCGGCATCCAGCACCGCCTCTTTCTCAAGGTCGAACTTGGCCGCCGCCGAAGCCGACTTGCGCACCTCACCGGCCATATTCAGTATATCCTCGGCGTCATGGCCGATCTCCCGTTCAGTGCGGTCGATCTCGTCGCGCGCCGTGGCGATGCGCCGCTTCAACCCCTTGATCTTCCGGGCGATCTTCAGGATCTCCTTAGGCTTTAGATTGAATTCCCGGACAATCTCCGCTTGCCTCTCGCGAAACTCGGCGATCTTGGCCTGGATGTTTTCCCGGCTCTTTTCTGACAGGTTCGACCGGCGCGCCCGCTTGTTTTGGCTCTCAATTTGCTCGTCAAGGTCTCCGAGTTCCTCCATAAGCCCGGGCAGCTTCTTGACGAAGGCGTCCTGGTCCTTGGGGACCTCGATATCGGTGATTTGGGAGAACGCAAGGCGGCCCGCCAGAATCCGCGCCCCAATCATTTGAATTTCCTTGAAGGTATACGGCGTATGCAAGAGCACGTCGGTGAGTTCGTTCTCCGCCGACTCGATGCGCTTGGCGATGGCCACCTCCTGATCCTTGCTGAGCAAGGGCACCCGGCCCATCTCCCGCAAATACATCCGCACGGGATCGTCGGCCCGCTCCAGGCGGCTGTGGGCGGCGTCCTTGCGGATTTCTTCCTTGCGGGCCTGGCGCTCACGCTCCTTGTTGATCTGCTGGCGCTCGGTATCCACGCGGAAATCGTCCACGATGTCGATGTCCATGCCGCTGAGCGTGAGCATCAGCTCATCAATATCCTCGCTCGTGGCATCCTCGGGCAGGATATCGTTCAGATCGTCGTAGGTGAGTTTACCCTGCTTCTTCGCCAGCTCCAGGGCCTTCTTCTTGCCTTCCTCTTTTTTCGAGGCCGAGGTCTTCTTGCCCTCTACAAGCATATCCCCTCCCTTGCCTTGCGCATCGGTCATATCTGTACTCATATCATAATACTCTCGTACTGCTGTATCGGTTGGCAGCCCTATGCCGCGCCAATTTGCTGAATGTCATTATCTACTTGCCGCTTTTCGGTCAATAGAACCATCACTTCCTGGAGATCATTGCGCCGCTCGGCCTCCCGGATGGCATTGTGTAAACGCGCGGATTCCTTCTGTAAGGCATCCTTCTTTATGCGGGTAATCCGTTTTTTTACGAGACTCTCCGCGCGATCCGCCGCCATGTTCCGGTCTTCCGACGCCGCGGCGGCCGCATAGAGACTCAGCGGTCCGTCATCATTCAACACTTGCGCCCCGTTCGCCGCGGCGCCATGCTCAAACAAGGCCCGAAGCACCTCGCCCAGCGCGCCCTCGGGCATGGGCAGCGGCTGCAATTCAGACCTGCACTTCGCCAGCAGCTCCTCCCGTTCGAGCAATACGGCGATAAACGCGCGATCATCCATGCTTATTCTCGCGGGACTCGGGGGCGCTTCCCCGTCGCTGGCCGCGTGCGAAGGCCGGCGGGTCCGCCGTTGAACCCGATCGTATTCCTTCTGCAAGTCCCATTTGTTCGTACCGAGCGCCTTGGCCGCTTCCTCTAGATACTCTTGCCGCCGGAGTTCATCCTCCATACGCTGCAAAACGCCCAAGAGTTCATGGGCGACCTCTGACCGCCCCTCGGCGGTTCCCATACGATCCTGATTCATGCGCACAAAGAAATCGACAAATCCGCTGGCTTGCGCGACGCGTTCGCGAAACGCATCCGCGCCTTCCGCGCGAATGCAATCGTCGGGATCCTGGCCATCCGGCAAGGCGAGCGCGCGCACGCGCAAGCCCGCGCCCGCCAGTACGCCAATGCCACGTAGCGCCGCCCGCGCGCCCGCGCTATCACCGTCAAACACCATGACAACCTCCGGCACGTGGCGGCGAAGCAAGGTGGCCTGTTCTTCGGTCAGCGCCGTGCCGCAGGGCGCCACCACATGGGCCAGGCCCGCGTCGTGACAGCGGAGGAGATCAAAGTAGCCCTCGACCAACAAAGCCTGCTTCTCACGGCGCATCGCGTCGCGGGCATGGTGCAATCCATACAGAATCCCGCCCTTCTTGTACAACGAATTCTCGGGCGTGTTGATATACTTGGCTTGAGCCCCGGCGTCCAACGCACGCCCCCCGAAGGCCACGATCCGTCCCGTCCCGTCGGTGATGGGAAACATTAGGCGATTTCGGAAGAATCCATACATCCCCCCGCGATCGCTCTCCCGAACCAAGCCGGACGCTTTCAGAACGGCGTCCTTATAGCCTTCCTGCCGGGCGGCCCGAATGAACGCCTGCCCGTCTTCCGGCGCATAGCCAAGGCCAAACTTCTGGATGGTCTCCTTGTTCAGCTCACGGTCCTTGAGGTGGGAGCGTCCCTGACCGCCTTTCAACGGGTCGTCGAGATACTCCCGAAAAAAGCGTTGAGCAAACTTGTTCAGGGTCAGAACCTGTTGACGAAGATACGTTTCGCGGTCATCCCGTTCGGTAACCGCCGGCAACCGCACCCCCCCGCGGTCGGCCAGCTTTTGCAGGGCTTCCAGAAAGGTCACGCCCTCGAAGTCACGCACGAACGACAGCGCATCGCCGCTGCGTTGGCATCCAAAGCAATAAAACATCTGGCGGTCGCGCGTCACCGAGAAGGAAGGCGTCTTTTCTTGGTGGAATGGACACAACCCCACGAAGCGATTGGAGCCCGCGGCCTTCAAATCAATGAATGCGCCAATCACTTCCACGATGTCGTTCGCGGCTAGAACCTCACTCACGACTTCTCTGGAAAACTTTGGCACGTTCGGCTACAAGCCTTCCCGGAGTTCCACAAACCACTTCCCGCGCCTCGTTCAAGGGGCTAAAAGACAAATAGGCCTATCTCCCCTCGCGCGGTCAAGTCCGTCTAAAGACACAATCGTCGCACATTATTTGTCAACCCAAAGGAACCTTACCACAAGCTTTTCCTTGTGTCAAACCGCCGGGACAAGCAATAGTTCCCGCAGGCGCGGCCATTGTGTGCGCATGACACGGCGCGGTACACTATGAGGCATGGATACATTCCCGCACCCCAGCGCTTGGAGGGGCTAATCGTGCTCCATAACATACCAATTGGCGCTTACAGATCCGCCTGCTTCCCGGCGGTTTGCTTACTGGCCGCCTTGCTGTTTTGCTTGGTTTCGGTCAACGCTTACGCCAACCCCGTGCTTATCGAGACAACCACGAAATCCGCTCACCGGGAGCCCGTGCGCGGCAGTCTTCACATGGCCGACCTGGAAAGCGGCATTCGCACGTCCGAACCCATCGTCTTGCCCGGAAAGACGCCCGGCGGCCCCCTCTTGCTCACGCCTGGCGGGGAAAGCGTCATCGCCTCTTCGGGACCGGAGTGGGACGGCGGCCGCATCTCTCCGCGCAAGTTGCCAAACTTCATCAGCGCGCATTCGCTGGTCCCCCTGCGGGATCCCCCCCTGGACCGGCGCTGGGCGCCTGGGGGCTGGCGGGAAGAAGCGGCGCTGACCCTGGAGGACCCCGCGGGCGGCGCCCCGCTGTTGGTGGTTCTGGCCACGGATGCGCGCCGGGAAGCCGAGCTTAGGGGATGGCTGCGGTTGCAGCCGCTTGGGGATGGCGAAGCCCTATCCCTTGGCGGCGCGCAAACCAATTATGCCTTGCCAGGCCCCCCTATCAAGGCGGTCTCCCTGCCCGATACAGGCCGCGTCGCCGTCTTGTGTGAGGCGCCCAAGGGCAGCGGCGCCCTGTTGCATATCCGCAACGTCCTCACGGGAAACGTGGTGGTCGAGGCGTTGGATCTGGGCGCGGAAGCCGATGGCGCCGCAGGTATCGGACCCGCCGATTTGGCGGTCTCGGCGGATCGGGAGCGGCTCCACGCCCTTATCACGGGGTCGGACATGGACCGCCCCGGCGGCCCGAGCGCGTCGTGGCTCGTCACGCTCGACATTCGAAGCGCCCAACCCGTGGGCGGTCCCATCAAATTGCTAGGCAGAGCGGAGCCGCGCGTGGACGCCCTGGCGCCCGCCGCCGCGACGCGCCTGTATGCGGCCACGCGGTCGCGCCAACAAGGATTTGGCTACGTCTACCGGCTCCATTTCGCGGGTGGCGGCATGGAGATTGAATGGGAGCAGTCCTACACGGGTATAACCCAACCCGTGCGGTTGGCCAGCGCGCCCAGCGGATACGGGGCCGCCATCGGCGTCGAAGACCGGGTCGATGTGTGGTCCGAGGACGCCCAGACGCCCGCGCGCACGTCAATGGACTGGCCCGTCAACGCCATCGCCTGGACCGAGACGGGGCTTTATGCGGCCGCGGGAAACCGCGTGGAATGGCTCGACCCCTCGGACGGAGCGGTCTTGGGCTCGGCCAGCTTCCAATCCGGCCACGTCACCGCCATCAAACCCATGCCCCCGGACAGCGCGGCGGGGCAATATCCCCTGGCTGCGGACAGCTCGGGCGACGGTCTGCCTGACGATTGGGATCCCGAACCCGATCGCGAATCGCCTTGGTTGCGCCTGCCCTCGGTGATCCAGTTCCAGGGTGAGGCCGTGGGCCAGCAGATGCGGGCGGTGCTCGTGGACCCGCCGCATGGCGATGGCTCGGAATGGCGCGTGTCGTTCGATGAAGAGGAAATGCCTTGGCTTCGGCTCCATCCCCGTAGCGGGGAAGCCCGGGGCGCGTTCTACCTAGGGGTGGATCCCAGCGATTATGGCTGGCCGCAAGAAGTCGTTACCGGGACGATTCAGGTTGAACTGGACGGGACAGAGCCCGGGGTGGAGGCGGCGGGCAGTCCCGCCGAGATCTTAATCCAGATTGTTCCGGAACGCAGCCCCGTGCCGCGCATCCTATGGCTCGTGGAAAACGACGGCGATTCCCTGCGCAACACCGCCGATCCCCGTAATTTGCGTAGCCTGATGGACTACCTTGCCGGTCCCCCACATCATTTCAGTCATGATATGCACGAAGCCGGCTCCCCACCGGATCTCGAATCCTATCCCATTGTGGTGCTCGACGCCCGCGCGGCCGCCCGGGGCGCCGTGACCCGCCAGGCCGTGCTCGACTATGTGGCGGGGGGCGGCGCGCTACTCTTTCTCGGGGAATACCTGCCCGGCGAGGAAGCGCGGGTGTTGCGGAATTGGCTGACCCCTCTTGGCATCCGGATTGAGACCGGCGAACGGGTATCGGGCCGCTTCCCCACGAACCGCACCGAACGCCTCGCGCGGCACTGGGACGATTTCGCCATCGAGAATGGATGCGGAATCGAGGTCCAGAATCCCGCCGCCGCCATGGTCTCCGCCGGCCCAGGCGCTCCATGGACCGTTTTCGCGGCGGCGTATCACGGCGTTGGGCATGTGGCGGCGCTCGCGGCGGCCAGTCCGCTGGAATCGAACCGAATGGGCCGCACGGAAAACCGGGCGTTCGCTGGCGCTTTGTTCGAATGGTTGGCCGCGTCGGGCGTACTGGTGAGTGACTTGACCGGAGACGGCCTGCCCGATCACGTACAAGACCGCACGGGCGATGGCGTGGTCCACCCCGGCGAAATGGATCCGCTCAATCCCGACACCGACGGCGACGGCATCCCCGATGCCTACGA
>SKRY01000270.1 GCA_007118235.1 Candidatus Hydrogenedentota bacterium
CACAAGCCCCGCGACCGTTCGCATTACGAGGGGTTTCGACACTACCACGAGACCTTCTACCGCGCTGTCGAGGCGGGCAGCGTGACGCCTTTCGCCGCGCGGGCGCTGGACCGGGGGCTGCCGGGCGCGATGGTGGGGTTGGCGCGTCATCAATGCCCGGAACTTACCCCGCCCCAGGGCGTGAAACGTATCGCGGCTGTCCGCTCGGAGCTTGAGCGCAAGTTGCTGGAAGCATTCACCGAGCGCGTGCGATCTCAAACCATGAAAGAGGACGAACGGGACGAACGGTTGCGCAGCGTGCAGGATCGCATAGTGGATTTGCTGGACTCCTGGGTCAAGGTGGTGCAGGACTACAGTGAATACGGCGTTGAGGTGCAATACCAGAAGTATGAATCGACGGGACCCAAGCCGCTGCTTCGAGACATGTTGGATACGGAATTCGAATCGGAACATCACAGGAAGTTCAAGGCCAACCGATCGTTGCGGGATGTTGAGCCGGAAGTGAATCTATTCCTTGAGACACTGACCGGCGGTTCGAAGAGGGAAGACCGATGACGGAGAAGAAGGCGCACGGTCAGATTCGCCAAGGCCAGCTCATCACAACCTATGGCCCCGGGGCGCTTATTGATCTTCCCAAGGATTCGGCCATTATTGGGGGACTGGAGACGTGGCCACAGAAGAACGACCTCGACCAGATTACTGAGCCGCGTCTCACGGACAAACTCCGCGTCATGACCGGCGTTCTTGCGCCCGAATTGTATGCGCCGCCCCCGGCGAGGACCGATCCAGGCGCGCCTAACGTGGGAATCCGGGTGTGGCGGTTTCCGGAGTGGTTTGTGGTCCACGAGGACAGTGTGTCCGCTGAAAAAGAACGCTCCCGCCGGCTTGTCCACCGCAAGTCTCTCGACGAGAAAGGCCGTTTCGATGGCAGGGAGGTCGTGGCGACCCGTTTTGTCCGGGCTTGTCCCAAGGGGCACATCGACGACTTGGATTGGTGGCGGTTCGTGCATGGCGAGGACAACAATTGCAAGCGCCAGCTCTGGCTCGATGAGCACGGCACTAGCGGGGATTTATCCGAGCTTTCCGTACGGTGTGAGTGCGGCGCGCGGAGGAATCTTTACGAAGCCGCTGAACGCGAGACGAAACCCCTCGGTTTTTGCCAAGGGAGACGGCCATGGTTGGGCAACGACAGCAACGAGGAGTGCAACCAGCCCAGCCGCCTGCTGATTCGCACGGCGTCCAATGCGTATTTCCCGCAAGTCGTGAGCGTGTTGTCATTGCCCGATCACGAGTCGGAGGTGGAGAAGATTGTCCGCGAACATTGGGAAGACCTACACGTTGTTAGCAGTGTGAATGACTTGGCAGTATTCAAGAAGAAGTCCGTTATTGCGGAGGCGTTGCACGGCTACGCGGACAACGATGTATTGAAGGCCATCAATGACCTCAAACTCGGTAAAGATACGGACCGCGATATCAAGTCGGTCGAATTGGAAGCCATACTTGCGGCGAAAGAAGGGTTCGGCGATGATGTGCCCATTGATCTGGACTTTCACGTTCGGCGGCTGCCCGAACACGTCTGGCGGCGCTCGCAACGGCTCCAAAACATCGAGGCCGTGATTCAGCTGCACCGCCTGCGGGAGGTGCTGGCGCTCATTGGTTTCAGCCGGTTCGAAGCGGTGATGCCGGACATCAATGGGGAATACGAGACCGATGTCGAACGCGCCGAGCTTGCGGCCGAGCCTAAATGGTTTCCCGCAGTGGAGAATCGGGGCGAAGGCGTTTTCATCCAGCTTCGTACGGAAGCCGTCATGGAATGGTTGGAGCGGCCGGCGGTAGAGGCGCGCCTCGACAAGTTGTGTCAGGGTCACATCGCGTGGAACAAAGCACGAAAAGCGCAGCGGGAGTTCCCCGGCGGCCCGTACATCCTGCTGCACACATTTTCGCACCTGTTAATCCACACGTTGTCTGTGCGGTGCGGCTACCCGGCGAGTTCCATCCGCGAACGCGTGTATGCCGGCTACGATGCGGAACGCTTTGGCGTGCTTCTCTACACCGCAAGCCCTGATGCGGAAGGTACGTTGGGCGGATTGGTGCAAGAGGCGAGGCACATTGAGGACCATGTGGTAGATGCGTTGCGTACAAGCGCGCTTTGCTCCAATGACCCAATCTGTTCCCAACATGAGCCCGGACGAAGCATGGAACGGCGTTACCTGCATGGCGCGGCGTGTCATGGATGCGGCCTAGTGGCGGAAACCTCGTGCGAGATGCACAACGATTACTTGGACCGGGCGCTGGTCATACCCGTGCTGGGAGAACGAGACGCCGCGTTCTTTGAAGGCGTCCAATGACCAACGCCCTGCTCAACCTGCCGTCTCATCTGCGCGAACGATTAGCCAGCGCGCTCGAATCGGGTCTGTTGAGTCCCCCTTATGAAACGGTGGCATTGCAGGCCACACTGGGCGGCGTCGAGAGTGAGAGCGAGATTGTTGACGCGCTCCGCGAGTTGGAGCGGTTGGGCATCACAGGCGAAGGCGCGGCGGCGTGGCTGCGGACCGTGGATCAGGCTTCCCGCCAAACGCAAAAGCCCGATCTCGTGTGGTCCGGGCCGGACGCGCCGGGGCTCCATGCCCGCGACACCCGGCGCGTTTACGAGGAACTCATCGGCGGCGCCGAACGCTCGATGTGGATTAGCGCGTATGTCTATTTTGACGGCTCGAAGGTGTTCGAACGCCTGGCGCGCCGTATGGACGAGACGCCCGCGCTTAACGTCACGTTGCTGCTGAACATTCAACGGGCATGGGGCGACACGACAGCCTCGGACTATCTTGTCCGGCGCTTCGCCGAGCGATTCTGGCAACGGGATTGGCCGGGCTCGGTTTATCCTCGCGTTTTCTACGATCCGCGCTCGCTGGACGCCCAAGGCCCGGCGGGTGTGCTGCACGCAAAAGCCCTTGTGGCAGACGCCGAAACGGTGTTCGTGACCTCCGCCAATCTCACGGAAGCAGCCCTCGACCGCAACATCGAGTTGGGCCTCCTCGTGCGCGACGCCTCCCTCGCCAAAAGCATCATCCGGCACTTCCAGACGCTCATCGAGAAAAAACTGTTGCGCCCACTGCCCGTCGCGTGAGGACGACGCGGGGCGTTTCTGGAGAGAGATAACGGCTCTCGTTGAACCACGAAAAGTCCGGCCCGCACGCACGATATACCCCTTCCTTGCAGTCCCCGACCCTTACCAGCACAACATGACTTTTGCAAGGTCGTCAAAGAAATGGCGCTATGTGTCACATGTAAAATATGAACTTAGGGAGGTTGTCCCTGTTTGTGGTGGCTGGTAGGATGTGCCCATGCCATTCCAATTCATTCACGCTGCCGACATCCATCTGGATAGCCCGCTTCGGGGCTTGGCCCGTTACGAAGGCGCGCCGGTCGAGGCCATCCGCGGGGCGACCCGCCGCGCGTTGGAGAATTTGGTGGCCCTGGCTATCGACGAGGCCGTCGCCTTCGTGCTTATCGCGGGTGATTTGTATGACGGCGATTGGCGGGACCATAGCACCGGCTTGTTCTTCGTGAGGCAGATGGCCCGATTGCGGGAAGCCGCCATTTCCGTGGCGCTCATCCGGGGCAATCATGACGCGGAGAGCAGCCTCACCAAGAATCTGCGCATGCCGGATAATGTCCACATTCTTCCCGCAGACGCGCCGGACACAGTGTGGTTCGAAGACGTGAACGTGGCCGCCCACGGCCAGAGCTTCGCCACACCTGCAGTGACGGAGGACTTGTCCCGCAACTATCCTCCGCCGGTGGCCGGGGTGTTCAACATCGGCATGCTGCACACCGCCGTCGATGGCCGGGAAGGCCACGACCCCTACGCGCCATGTTCCCTGGAAGTATTGCGGGGCTTTGGTTACGACTATTGGGCCTTGGGTCACATTCATCAACGGGAAGCGTTGTCCGCCGAGCCGCCCATTCATTTCTCCGGAAATCTTCAGGGACGGCACGCGCGCGAAACCGGGGAGAAGGGGGCGTTGCTTGTCCGCGTTGAGGACAACCGCGCCGTCGATGTGGCCTTTCGTTGCCTTGACGTCGTGCGGTGGGCCAATTGTTGCGTGGATCTCTCGGAAACAGAGGATTGGAGTGGCGCGTTGAAGCGGGTCGAAGAGGCGCTTGAACACCTGCGGCAGGGGGCGGGGGATCGCATACTAGCGGCGCGCGTTACGGTGTCTGGCCGAACGGCTTTGAACGATTCGCTTCTTGCGCGCCACGAGGAGTGGATCAACGATGTGCGCGCCTTGGCTAATGATATTGGCCGCGACCAGATTTGGATCGAAAAGACGCCGATCGAGACCGCGCCGCACCCGGAAGGCCGTGAGCCCTTGGCCGAAGGCCCCCTCGCGGCCCTTGACCAGGTTTTGCGCGAAGTAACGGCGGATCCCGGCGCATTGCCGGAACTGGCTCAACTATACGACGAATTGCGGAGCGCTTTGCCCCCAGGCATACGGCGGACGCCGGAATTCGAGGCCTTATCCGAAGCCGCTCAAGGCGAGGCGCTGGCCAAACTGGCGCGGGCGATTCTGCATGATCGGCTGCAACGCGAGGCTCAGTGATGCGGATTGACTGGTTAGAATTGCGGGCGTTTGGGATGTTCGACGGCGGCCCACTGCTCGATTTCTCACAATGCGCCCGTGGCGTTCACGTGGTCTATGGACCTAACGAAGCCGGCAAGAGCACTGCGTTGCGCGCTATCACACAGGGGCTTTACGGCATTCCGACCCGCAGCGGCGATAATTTCGTCCATCCTTACAACAAATTGCGAATCGCCATGAGCTTGAGTAACGAGCCGGATTCATTGGCTTTTGTGCGGCGGAAGGGCGCCAAGTCAACCTTGCGCGATTATCCCAACGATCAAGAGGTCATCGACGACGAGCGGATGCGGAATTTTCTCGCTGGGGTGGACCAGAATCTTTTCGAGACCCTATTCGGATTAAGCCACCAATCCCTGGTTCAAGGCGGACAAGACATTCTGCAAGGCGGCGGCGAACTGGGCCAAGCCTTGTTCGCGGCGGGCAGCGGGCTATCCGAAATCCGGGCGTTGCAGGACACGTTGCGCAACGACGCTGCCGCGTTGTTCAGCCCGCGTGGGCGGAATCCGAGACTGAACAGCCTGATTTGCGATTACCGGACGGCCGAGCAGAAAGAGAAGGACGCGACCCTCCTGACCCAGGACTGGCTCGCGAAAGAACGGGAACTGAAAGAGTTAGACGCGCGATTGGCGGACATCGATAGCCAACGCGATGAAACCACGCAAACCCTGCGCCGCCTCGAGCGATATCAGAAGGCGTTCCCTTTGATAACCAGCCGCCGGGAGGCCCAAGCTCGATTGGGGGACGTGAGCAGCGCCCCGCAGTTGCGCGAGGGCTTCGGCGAGCTGTGGCGAAGCGCCCGGCGTGATCGGGAGAAGGCCGAGAAGGATCGGGAGAAACTTACGCAAAAGCTGGAGGCCCTCGAAGGGGAAAGGAAACCCCTGGCCATCGATGAGGTCTTACTCGACCAGGCGGAAAGCGTCGAGCGCCTGTGGCGGGACATCGCGCGGATCGTCTCGGCGCGCGGGGACCGTGACGAGAAGATCCTCCCTGAGTTGCGGAAAGCCGAAGCCGAGATTGCGCGGCTCCTTGAAGAATTGAAACCCGGCGCGCCGTTGGCGGAGGCCGAGACACTCCGGCTTGCTCCCGAGACGCGCCGTGGATTGCAACGATTGGCGAACAAACGGCAAGCATTGCTCAATGCGCGAGAGGGGGCGGAGGACGCGCTTGGCCGGTTAACGGAGGAGCGGGACGCCCTAAAGGAGGCCATCGAGTCCGCTGGAGCATTGCCCGATCCACAAGCGCTGGAGACCGCGATCAAGCGCGCGCAAAACGCCGGAGATCTTGAGAAAGCGTATGCCGATGAGCAAGCACAGGCTCAGCGGCGCACGGATGAGGCAGAGCGCCAACGTAAGCGGCTGGGCTGCGGATGGCAAGACAGCGTCGAGGAGCTGGAGCAAGCGCCCGCGCCGGATCACGCCAAGGTGGAGCGCTATTCGGGCTTGCTACATGAACAGGAGCAACACGCGAAGCAATGCGATAAAGAGCGGGGCCGCCTCAAGGATGAATGCGCCAAGCTTGAGGCGGAATTGGCGGCCTTCGCCGATGGCGCGTTACCTGCCGAAGGCGAGCTGGAGAAAACGAGGCGGCTACGCGCGCAGGGTTGGCGTTTGGTGCGCCGGCAATGGGAGGCGCAGAGAGGACCGGGCGTGATGGACGAAGAAGACGTCCGTACTTTTGCCGAACAGCAGAAGGCCAGCGGCAATCTCGCGGACGCGTTCGAAGCCGTGGTGAGCCGCGCCGATGATGTCGCGGACGCGTTGCGCCGGGAATCCCACCGTCTGGCGGACCGGGATCAACGGCGCCAGCGGCTTATGCAGCGAGAGCGCGAGCTGGCCAATGCAAACAAAGCGCAGGAAGCGGCTCAGGCGGAGTTCAAGACGGTCCGCGAGGAGTGGGAGGCCGTATGGGCGCCCGTCGGCATCACGCCCGGAACGCCCAAGGAGATGGAGGCCTGGCTGAGCCGGCGCGACAAGATTCTTGAAGTGGCGAGCCATGCGCGGGATAGCCGGGATAAGGCGGCGGACATCGAGGCCGCCATCGCCCGGCATCGCAGCGAGATTCGATCCGCCTTGACAGTTATGGAGGCGCCCGGTTTAGAGGAGATGACGTTGCGCCAACTCATGGATTACGGCGAAGCCATCGTGAAAGGGGCGGAGGAGCAACGCCGGACCCACGAACAACACAAAGAGCAACTCAGCAAACTGAGCGGCCAGTCGATCCCCGAAGCCGAGCACCAGGCCGAAAAGGCGCGAAGCCAATGGAAGGCGTGGGAGCGCGAGTGGACCGACGTGATGAAGGCCATGGCATTGTCGCCGGATACCGATGTTGACATCGCCCAGGAGGTGGCGAGTCAGTTCGAACAGCTCGCCAGCGAGTGGACCCAGTATGCTAACCTCAAGAAGCGTCTAGATGACATCGCCGAGGCGGAGGCGGCCTTCGCGGAACGCGCGCAAGTCTTGGGCGCGGAGTTGGCGCCGGATCTTGCCGAGCGTCCGCCGGAGCAAGCCATGGAGGATCTGCATCAACGGGTTCAGAAACAACGAGCGGCCTACGAACGCAGCGAACAGCTCGACAAAGAGATAGAAGCCCTTCGTGTGGAGTTGGAGGAGGTCGAGGAGAGTCTGGAGCGATCGCTCGAAATACTGAAGGCGTCATGTGAAGAGGCCGGAGTGCCGGACGTCGGGGAGATCCCCGCCGTTGAAGAGCGAGCCGCCGAACGGGACAAGTGGCGCGCCGAGCTTGAACGTATTGATGCGCGCTTGGCCGAATACGCTGCGGGCGAAGCTCTTGGCGCGTTCATCGAAGCCGTGACTACGGAGGATCCCGACCGGCTAGAGGCGCAAATCGCGCGCCTCCAGGACGAATTGCAACGGCTTAGTGATGAGCGAGATGAGTCCATGAGGAGAGCCGGCGGACTTCGGACGGAATTCGAGAAGTTCGGCCGGGAGGAGGCCGCAGCGGAAGCGGCGGCGGAGAAGTCCGCCCTGCTCACCGAAAGCATCGACGCGGCGAAGGATTATCTCGGCTTGAAAGCGGCCCAAATCATCTTGCGGGAAGCCATGGAGCGGTACCGCCGCGAGAATCAGGATCCTCTCTTGCAACGTTCCGCCGCAATCTTTCGAACCCTTACCCTCGGCTCCTTCGTTGACTTGCGGGCGGACCTCAACGAAAAGGACGAGTTCGTGCTTCAGGGCGTGCGGGTTGGCGAGCAGGAGCTAATCCCCGTGGACGGCATGAGCGA
>SKRY01000294.1 GCA_007118235.1 Candidatus Hydrogenedentota bacterium
ACGGCCTGGAAGGCCATGCCACCTCCAAGCGAATTTACTTTGGCGGTCAACAAGTTTGGGCTTGGCGGTCTACGAGAAGCCCTGCAGGAGGATAGACGCGAGTGGCGTTGCGTGTGATAGCTGGGAGCGCGCGGAACCGCGTGCTTGCGGCGCCGGAAGGACGGGAAACCCGGCCCACGGGTGAACGGGTGCGCGAAGCCTTCTTCAGCATGGTGCAGACGCGTCTGCCCGGCTCGCTCTTCGCGGATTTGTACGCGGGAAGCGGCGCCATGGGCATCGAGGCCTTGAGCCGGGGCGCGGCGCGCGCCGTCTTCGTGGACAATGCGCCCAAGGCGTTGCGCGTGCTTCGGGACAATCTCAAGACGGCGGGGGTCGCCTCGCTCGCCGATGTGCATCATCTCGACGCACCCGCCGATCTAAGCCGTCTTCACCGGCCCGGGAACGGCTACGACATTATCTTCGCGGATCCCCCCTACCGCTTCGGGCAATACCCCGAGCTACTGGAGGCGCTCAGCCAAAATCGGCTGGCGGCCCCGGACGGGCTCGTCGCCATCGAACACACCATCCGCACGGAAATGCCGGAGACAGCGGGCGGGTTCGTGCTTGAACAAACGCGCCGCTATGGGGATAGCGCCATGAGCATTTACCGTGCGGAAACCGATGAGGATCACCCGCGGAGCATTCATCCAATATGCTGAACCCAACATGGCCCGGGCTACTCCTCAACGCCGTTTCAAGCGCGCCGGAGGCGGGCTCCGCCTTCACGTCACAGGCGATTGAACTGAAGGCCATGGATCTCGCACTGGCAGCCTGTTTGGTGATCACGGCGGGCCTCGTGAGTTTCGCGTTGCGCCTCGGCCTCGAACGGCAGCTCACAATCGCCGCCCTCCGCACCGTGGCCCAACTGCTGCTCATCGGCTACATCCTGCGCTACATCTTTGAACTCGAGACGCTGTGGGCCGTCGGCGGCTGGATGGCTGTTATGATAGCGGCGGCGAGCATCACGGCCGTGCGCCGCTCCAGCCGGACCTACCGGGGCGCTCAATTCTACGCCTTCGCCGTGCTTGTCCTGAGCGGCCTACTCACGAGCTACGCCGTGACCGGCGTCGTCATAGGCGTCACCCCGTGGTACCAGCCCCAGTACATCATTCCCCTCCTTGGGATGATTCTGGGCAACAGCCTCAACGGCATCTCGTTATGTCTCGATGTGCTGCTGGAGCGCCTCAAGGAGCACCGTCACGTGGTCGAAATGGAGCTGGCCCATGGCGCCACGCGCTGGGAAGCCGCCTTGCCCCAATTGCGGGAAGCCGTCCGCCGGGGCATGATCCCCATCATCAACTCCATGATGGTCGTGGGCGTGGTGTCGTTGCCCGGCATGATGACAGGCCAAATCCTGGCGGGAGCGGATCCCTTGGAGGCCGTGAAGTATCAAATCGTGGTGATGTTCATGATTGGGGCCGCGACCTCCGTGGGATGCATGTTCATCGCCTTCATTACAAGCTTCCGCCTCTTTAACGCCAAACACCAACTCCAGGCGGACGCCATTCTCAGCCGCCGGTAAACGCATCGCTCCTGCACCGGGCCAAAGCCCATTCGGTTTACCGGGGAACAAGCCAGATAGCTTTCCGCTTTAAGACGCGCACGGGGGCTTCGGGATCGGTTGAATTTCGACAACGGAATTCGCTAGCAAAGTTAAGGAAAACGAAGACATTTTCCCCAAATCTATCCACTATTGGGACGGTCTGTACGAGAAATCCCCCGGATGAGCCTAGAATCATCCGGGGGAATCTCATAACTCAAGGCCCTTTCAGGTCCCCGCTCAAGGCGGGACCAGGCCGCTTAGCACGTGGGAGAAGCCTTACAACTCCGGCATCTCCGGCTGCTCCATGTCGTCCATGTCCATGTCCGGCGGTTCCGGCATTTCCATTTCCTGCGGAGGCTCCGGCATTTCCATGGGTTCATCCATGGGCTCATCCATCGGAGCTTCCGGGACATCCATGGGGTCATCCATCGGCGCGGGATCCTCGGGCACGCCGGGATCCGGCTCACAGCCGACAACCATCAGACCAGCCACGGCCACCGCCGCAAAGGCATACATCAACGAGCGCATAATCTTTCTCCTTTCTGGTGCGTTCCTGTTCCCTTGGTAACTCCCCCGGCCTTACAATAGCCGGGACATCCTGCTGTGTCGTGACGGCTCGTGAAGGCGCTCTCGGCCCATCCGTTCCGCCACCGGGCGAAGGCTCCGTCCTGATCAGAGCTTCAACCCTTCGCGCACCCATGCGTTGGCGGGGTCTCCCCCTTACCGCGATCGTGCGACTTAGGCGTCCCCGCGAATCACGATGCGCAATAAACATCCTAACGTAAACACGCATCGCGCCGCAAGTGTGCGTCAAGCAGCACCACTGCTCGACGATACGGCTGGAAGCCATCTAGAATTCGTCGAAGCCCTCAAGAGGATCTCCGAAATCGTCATCGTCGAGATCGTCGAAGTCGCCCGGAGCCGGCATCTCATCCGGATCCATGGGTTCCTGCACGGGCTCCTCCAGCGGGGGCAGCTCTTGGTCCATGGGCTCCTCCATGGGCTCGTCCATCGGGGGCAGCTCTTGATCCATCGGCTGCTCCGGGGGCGCTGGTTCGCCTGGCGGGTCCTGCATGTGAATGCCGGGTTCCAGAGGTTCTCCGGGTCCCGGAGTCTCACACCCAAGCAGAGCCACGGCCACGAAAGCCGCCGCCGCTCCCACAAGCAATTCCTTCATAATGGTTCCTCCTTTCGATGTGTCTGCGGTTTGGTTACGGTGAGCCGCTTTTGGCTGCACCAACCATGCACCGTATCACACGTACGATGAAACTTTCAAAACTCTTTACCGCACGCCATCTCTTGCGCTCTGGCTTGCTATATGTTGCTCCATATCCATCTATCCTCCTTCATTCGCGTATAGGCCCCTGGCCCCGATTGACCTTCGGCGCTCCGATGGCGTAGCGTGTGCCCCGGCGGCCTCGCGCGTTCGGGATTCGCCACACATGGCGCGGTTGAAGGGCAAGCGGAGGGAGAATGGCATTTCGCGAAACGTACGGCGAGTTGCGGCGCCAACGCGCCGCCGTGGCCGAGGACTCCGGCGTGGCGGAGGAGGTTGTCCAACATATCTGGCACGAACTCGCGTTCGCCACGGATGATCTGGTCACCGACGATGGCCGCGCGCTGCGCATCGTGTCGCCGGGGTGGTGGAACCATGCCGAGGGGCCCGATTTTCGCGGCGCGCAGCTTGAGTTCAACGGTCGTCTGCGCGACGGCGACGTGGAGATCCACCTCACCCACGCGGCGTGGAAACAGCACGGCCACGGCGGCGACCCCCGCTTTGATCGGGTCCGCCTTGTCGCCGTACTCGAGAAGCGGCCTCCCCGCCAACCGCCTCACACGTCCAGCGGACGGCGCATCCCATGCTTGCTCTTGGGAAATCTATTGAAGGAAGACATCGATTCGCTGGCGGACCGCCTGCCGCTGTACCGTGAGCCCGCGCAATCACCGGCGGCCCATGGCGCCTGCGCCGCGCTCACCCGGCGCTTCGGGACAGACAACATGAACGAACTCGTGCGGCTGGCCGGGGAGTGGCGCATGGTGCAGAAGGCGCAATTGCTGCGGGAACGCATGGCCTACGTGGGGCCGGAGCAGGCCATCTACGAAGCGCTTCTGCGGGCCTGCGGCTACAGCCGGTATAAACATCAGTTCCGCGTGACCGCCGAGCAGCTTCCCTACGAACGGGCCCGGCAACTGGCCAAGCAAGACACCCATCTTCTTGAAGCGGCCTACCTTCAACTCGCGGGACTCATGCCCCAATCGTTGGACGAGGACGCCGCCGGGTTCGCGCATTTCAGCCGATTGGAAGCCCTGCGGCGCAAACATCTCTCCGGTCTCCGCTCCATTCCCCTGGAATGGTCCCGACTGAAGACGCGCCCCATCAATTACCCCGAACGGCGCATGGCAGGGATGGCGCGCTTCATCGCGCGCACAGCCGCCGAGGGGTTGCTCGCCACGCTGGACCGGATTTGGACCGAGCCCCACTCCCCCACAGCCCGGCGCAAGGCTCTTGAAGCACTCTTCCCTGGCCGGATGGGCTTTTGGGCCAGCCATTGCACGTGGTCGGGCAAACCCCTTCGCAGCCCCATCGCGCCCATTGGGAAGGGCCGGGTCCGATCAATGATCGGCAACGTCTTCGTTCCCGCCGCCATCGCGCTCGCACGCGAACGGGGCGAGCGCACACTCGAAGAGAAAGCCCTCGCCTTCTTCGCGCGTCTGCCTCAAGAACCCGGCAATCGCGTGGTCACCCGCATGCTTCCGCGCATCTACGGTGAGAACGCCTACCCCAAGCTCGATTTCCGGATGCAACAAGGGCTATTGCAGCTTTTCGGAGACTGGTGCGAATCCAACCCTTCTTGCCGCAATTGCCCCGTGCTGTTGCACTTGGGCGGACCGGACGGCCCCTCTACGGAAAACTACACCTCATAGATAGCGGCCCTTGGGCTCCTCCCGCAAGCTGCCGCCCACAATGATAGCGCCGGCAATCAGCACCAGGTTTTTGATTATGTATTGGCCTTCCAGCGTCAAGCCATACGGGATTTGCGTAAAACATACTTCCGGCAGCAACACCAGCGGCAGCATCGTTCCCGGCAACTGGATTACAAGCAGAATCAGCGCCACCCGGACCAACGGCCGATAGAGAAAGCACACCCCGATCGCGACCTCCCACCAGCCCAAGACCGGAATGAACACGCTGGCCGGAATCACCCCCCACGTCATCGTTGTAATGGTGGCGTCCACCAACTCGTTGGCCGGGCTTAGCCCAAAAGGTTTCAGCGCTCCGAACCAGATAAACACAATGGCCATGCCGATTCGCATTAGCACGACGCCATACCGGTTCATTGCCTCGACAATGCGCTGGTCCGCACTTACAATGGTCTTCTCGGCGCTCATAGGGTGCACTCCTCCTCCTTGATCTATCGGGACGCGGTTTGAAATTCGGAGATCCATGCGGCGGCAAGCCCCGGCTGTCCAGGCTTCTCTCTCCACGGCCATCAGACCCGTTGGCCTCGTTCGACGCTAGGCCTGGGCGGCCGCCCGACGGCTCCCCCTTACGTCCAGTCATGGGATGGACGTTTTCGTTACAAAATCATGAACAACGCGACTTCTCACTTCATTCCTGGCAAGACCGGCTCATCCACCTGACGCAGACCTGGTTTGGTGAAAAACCTTGATTCTGAGCTTGAGGCATGCAGTATCGAGGTAGCCATGGGCTTTTCGTTCGAAGGTCTTGACCTTGTTGCTGACGCCTCCCAAGGAGCCGGTGGAGAAATCCTCACGATCTCTCGCGCACGGACTCATGCCAGAAGACACTCGATACGCGCCGGAGTGGACAAATAACATAAAAGCAGCTATTCTTAGATCTCATAAGAATGGTGATGTTGGGTTCTGCCGAGGATCAAACGAGCCAAAGGGTATATGTGCCCACGCTTACCAAAACGAGAACCGCTCGGGACGGCGGACCGGTGTTCCAAGCCCCGCCGCATCATTAGACGACGTCGTGTGCCGCGGATTAAGAAAGGGAAATGAGGATGTGGCAAGACATTTTGGAAGCAGGCAAACCGGGACGTATGGCCATGGCTATCCCGGCCATTGTGGTGGCGTTTTTGGCGGCTGGCGGATTTGCCCTTGCGGTCTGGGCGGATACGGCGCCGGCCGAAGCTGAGGACGCGGGCACACCTGTTGGCGATCTGCCAGCGTTAGTTGAAGCCGCGTGGATTCACGACGATCGTCAGTTCCAAGCCGAACGTGATTTTTCGGGCGAACCGTCCACGGCGCAGGACGCCTCGGGGGCGGTGGACGGGGTGAAGACCAGCGGTTTTGGATTTCACACGGCCAGCAACGAAGTGGATCCCTGGTGGCAGGTTGACTTGGGAGAGGTCCGCCGGCTCGACCGCGTGGTGGTCTACAACCGGACCGGCGGGCATGAGGCCCGCACGCGCGACATCCAGGTTCTGGTCTCGGAACATAGCCCGGAAGAGAGCGCGCCGGAGGATTTCCGTCTGGTCTACGAGCACGATGGGAGCCTCTTCCATGGGGCCGCCGAGAATGATCCGTTGATTGTCGGATTTGAGGAAGCGGTGGACGCGCGCATCGTCCGGCTAAGGATCCCCGGCACTTGTTCCTTTGCGTTGGTGGAGGTGGAGGTCTACGGAGCGGACGAGCCCGAGACCAACATCGCCCTGGGCAGACCCGCCGACCAAAAGAGCGTTGGACCCCACTCATATCCCGGAACGCGGGGGCATCGGCTTCCCGAAAACACGTTTGCGATAGCGCACACCCGCGACGTTCTGGCGCGCGCGGAACGGCTGGCCGCCCGGCTTGAGGGCGAGGCGAAGGCGGCGCAACTCGCCCCGCTAACCGAGGAAGTGGCTGCGCTGAGCGATAAAGTGGAAGAGCTGGCCGCCGAGGCGGACATCGGCGTTGACGCGCGGCGCGAGGTTTACATGGCCAGCCGCCGGCTGCTGCGCGAGATTGCCTGGACCAACCCGGCGCTGACCGAAATTGACCGTCTGCTGTTCGTCAAGCGCCACGATCCCGGCCACCACATTCCGGGAGCCCTAATCCACATGGTCCATCAATCCTACGGCTTCGGCGCCAAGCCGGGTGGAGGACTTTATGTACTGGAAGCCCCCTTTTCCAACGATCCGAAGATGAAGAACCTGTTGGAAGACGCGGTTGTGGAGAACGGCCGTCTTGAGGGGCAGCGGCTGGAGCCGGGGGGCTTCTACCGGCCCGATGTCTCGTTCGACGGCGAAACCGTCTTGTTCGCCTACACCCAAGCCCTAGGCGAAAAGCCGGAGTGGTCGCCGCGTTCAAGCTACCACGTTTTTCGCGTCAACGCCGACGGCACGGGTCTTCAGCAGTTGACCGATGGAGCGTGGAACGACTTCGATCCCTGCTTCTTGCCCAGCGGCCGGATTGCGTTCATGTCGGAGCGCCGGGGCGGTTACCTCCGCTGTGGCAGCTCCGCGCCGCGTTGGCCGTCGCCGGTGTACACCTTGCACGCAATGGAACCCGACGGCAGCGACATCCACACCTTGAGTTATCACGAGACCCAAGAATGGAACCCAAGCATCACGCATGACGGGATGATCATCTACACGCGTTGGGATTACGTGGATCGCGACACGAACGTGGCTCACCATCCTTGGATCACCTACCCCGACGGCCGTGACGCCCGGGCCATCCACGGCAACTACCCCAGCCGGGAGACAGGCCGCCAAGGCCGGCCGTGGATGACGATGCAACTTCGCGCCATTCCGGGTTCGCACAAGTATGTGGCCGTGGCCGCCGCCCACCACGGACACGAGTTCGGTTCCGTGGTGCTCATTGATCCTCGGGAGCATGACGACGGAGCGATGTCGCAGGTGGAACGGCTCACGCTGGAAGTCCCCTTCCCAGAAGCCGAAGGGGTTGAGGCCGACACGATGGTCTACGGGACCCCGTGGCCGTTGAGCGAGGATGACTATCTGGTCGTCTACGACGGCGCGAGGGACGAGGAAGGCCGCGACCGGTACAATCGCGGCATTTACTGGATGGACCGCGACGGCAACCGCGAGCTAATCTACCGCGACCCCAGCATTTCCGCCTATGCGCCCATGCCGCTGCGTCCGCGCTCCAAGCCGCCCGTGATTCCGCGCCAAACCGCGCGGGGCGGGACCAACGCCGAGACAGAGGCGGCGATCAGCGTGATGAATGTGTACGACAGCCAGTTCGAGTGGCCGGAAGGGACGAGAATTGACGCGCTCCGGATCATGCAAGT
>SKRY01000172.1 GCA_007118235.1 Candidatus Hydrogenedentota bacterium
ACAGCTTACTCCGGTCCACGGCGGAGAGCAAATCGTCGGCGCCTTGCTTGTTCACATCGACCCGGCGCAAGGCCACCGTGACGATTTCGGCTCCGCTCGCCTCGATGGCGGCCTTGAGCGCCTCGGGATTGGGGAATTTCCCCGTGCCTATCATCAAACGCGATGTGAACTCGCGGCCCGCTATGATCAATGGATCGTTTTCCATATTATCTGCTCCATAAGAACATATACTGACATTCCCGCCGAGGTGAGGCGCTTTACCTCATTACGCGAAACACACATCGTGGACGGGGAATTCCATGGGAGGATCGTCATTGGCCTCCACCGTTGCATTGCAGTGGAAGCGTGATTCAAGGATAGGCGTCATGGGAGCCCAATTGCTTACGCCGGTTCTTGAATTGTACCAAAGCCGGTTGGAAAGGCTCAAAAGCGCGCCAAGACCCCAATCGCCGGATAAGGAGATATTGTCGCGTGGAGCAGCGCCCTTATCTGGCGACAGGGGAAGGAGTATCTCCCTTCCGGGTTTCTGGGCCACACTGACATCCTAGGCATGGCGAATGTGTAAGCCATTGATTCTGAGTCATTTGTGTATAGCTGCTTGCTTGCGCGCAATAGGTTTGCCTATAATAGTATCGTGCCCATAGAAGGGAGGCCGCCATGAACATTAGGACCGAAGAGATTCACCCTCACCTCAATCTCGCCCATTCTTCCGCGTTGCGCGCGCCATCCTATGCCCGTATTGAAGGCTGTTGGGGAATCCTTGGAAACGGATTCTTCGAGACGCGCATCAACTTCGATCGGACCTCGAAAGAGCGGTGCCGGTTCACAAACAAGTATGCCGAAGAGACCTACAGTCTGAACTTCAGCTTGTTCGAGGCATGGTTCGAGGACCACAAGTACACAGGCGCCGACGCCGAAGTGGGCGCGCCAGAAGCCCGCGGCTCGGCGGACATCTCGAGCCTCACGGTGCGCCTTACGTTCGAGTATTTCGACGTGGATTTGTCGTTTGTCGTGTCGCGGGGGGAGCACTTCTTTCAGAAGCTGGCCGTGATACACAATGTCCGTCAGGAAGGTGTTTTGCACCGCGTCTCTCTTTTCCGGCACCAGGTCCAAGAAGGATACTCGGCCGTGCTGCACGACGGCGGGATGTATTATCCCATCGTTTTTTTCCGGGGCGCGCACAGCGGCATGTTCTTCTGCATTGATTTCCCCGGCTACTTCGCGTCGGTGGAGGGTAACACGTTCCGGTTCGACTTTTACCCTGGCGTTCATCTCGTTCCCGGGCATAGTTTTCAACCGCAAACGGCCCACATTGGGATCACGGCGCTTACCGGGCGGAAGCGGAGCAATCCCTTTCACGAAACGGGCGCGGATCTTGATGAGGGAGAACGGCAATGGTTCCGGGAGTATCTCACGCGGGGCGCGACGGTGACCCACTTCCCTCACGTGGAGATCCTGGGCCGTAAACCCGGCCGCCGGGGGCCGAGCGAACTCGAGACGCTGGACCAATGCCGGTGGCTGAACGCGCAGTATGTGGCGCTGCCACAGATGATGGAGAACATCGAGGCGTGTCCCTTGGCTCGCGTCCTTAAGCAGCGCATGGTCCAAGAAGGCATTCGCGCCTCCTTGACGCTCACCCGCGAACGGAATGACAACTTGAGCTGGGTGGCGGTGGACGGAGAGGGCCGGCCCATGGATCCCGGGATGGGGGCGTGTTTTGCCTGCGAAGACTTCTGCCGGTTTCTTGTTGGCCGTTACGTGGATTTGATGGACGAGCACCACATAAAGAACGTGGAGGTTAGCGGAGCGCCCATTGTGACGTGTTACGGCAAGGGCCACGGCCACGCCGAAGGCAGGGAATCCCTGCAAATGGCCTTTCAGGGATTGGTTGAGGTCGTGGGCGCGCTGCGGGAAAACGGCGCTCATCTCACATGCTCGGGTCCTTACGGCAGCTACGGCGCGGGGGTGGCGCGCATGTTTGACAGCATTTCGCTCATGGCGCCGGCTCACCCGTTGCCGCTTCCCGATATTCACGTGGGCCGGTTGTTCGCCGACATGAACCGCCTCTACTTTCGCCGTTCGTTCAACTATCTCTTGCCTAAGCACAAACTGGTCAACACAGTGGGCCTTGACGCAGAATCGTGTCCAGACGCGCCGTACCCCGGCGCCGAAATGTATCCGTGGCATCTCTATCATGACCGGGCGGGATGGCGGTACGCCGTGATAAGCGCCATCGCAACGGGGTTGCGCCACCAGTTTCATGTGATGCCGCAAGACCTCAGCAAGGCGGACCGGGACTTCGCCGCGCGTTGGCTCGCCTGGGAAGGCGAGCATGCGGCGGAACTGCAATACGTCGAGGAGATCCTGGACGAGCCCGGCTTGGGACCAGTGGACGGCTACAGTTGCGCGGGGCCGCACGGGGCCATCGTCTTCTTGTTTAACACGACGTATGATCCCCAAGAGGCGCACCTCGGCCTGCGTCTGGACTACGACGCCGACTATGTCGTGCGGGAATTGTATCCGCGCGAATACAACTACCTAGGACCGAACGACGGGCTTTACCGGCGCAACAGCACCCTGCGGCTCACCCTTGCTCCCAAAGAGGCGCGTGTGATCGAGGCCGTGCGCCGTTCGCCAGCCTCCGCGAAACGCAAGCGGCCCGAGATCTTTGGCGCGCCCGGCGAGGAAACCGGCAAAGGCGTTCGTGTCCGCGGCGTGCCCGGAACCCGCCAGAACTTGGGAATCCGGACAGCCGAGGGGTATCGCGAGATGGAAGCGCGTTTCCCGGGCACGGCGCCCATCCATCATATCGACGAGTGGACCTGCACGGAGCGGACGTTCGACGAAGGGCTCGAAATGCTGGCGCAAGGCGGCTTCAAGGGGAAACCGTGCGGCGAAATCGAGGGCCGC
Organism: Candidatus Hydrogenedentota bacterium; assembly: GCA_007118235.1. GTDB lineage: Bacteria > Hydrogenedentota > Hydrogenedentia > Hydrogenedentales > SLHB01 > SKRY01. The sequence continues at coordinate 2,911 of SKRY01000172.1, forward strand.
GTGCGCAATATGTGGGTTACGGCCGAATTCACGCCGCCCACAGAATGGAGGGAGCACCTCGATGTCAGCCCGTTTGAGCTGGTCCGTCCGTGTTGGACCTACGAGGACCGGCTCTTCTTCGTGGCGCGTTTCGAGCCGCCGGGCGGCTTTGACCCCATTCGCACCGCCTCGGAAGTGCCGGGCATTCCCGAGAACTACCAACGCGCCCTTCCGCATAAGTGCGGGTTTGACCTGACGCCCATGAACTTGGGGTTGCGAGCGTGGATCAATGGAACGGCGCGTCCCATTTATCCCGCTTTGGCCGCTTGGAACGGATACACGCCCAATCGCCATCCCATCGTGGCGTACTACTTCGAGGCGGGGAGCCAGCTCCGGTTTGGTGACCTCAACCACGTCACGCTCTTCACCGTCCAATTTGACCCCGGGGCGTTCAAAGGCATCTACATCGAACATGTCCCCGCCATCTCCGCCACGGCGGATATACCGCTGGGCTGAGCGGAGATAATGTCCTTGGCGCATGGCAGGGAAAGCAGCGTCTGCTGGAAGCGTTGTGATAGGATTGTCCTTAGCGAAGGGATTGGAAAGAACCGGCAGAAGACGGGGTTGCCGCAGTAAGGACATCGATGCCAACACAAACCAATTCATATCTTCCCCTTATTGTCGACCGGATTGTGCGGACCGTTCAGCCCGAAGAGGTGATTCTGTTCGGGTCCTTGGCGCGCGGTGACGGGGACGAATTCGCGGACGTGGACCTGCTGGTGATCGAATCTGGACCCTTCGGGGAGACTCGAAGCCGTGCAGCGGAGATCGGACGCATTGAGCGGGCGTTGGGGGCTATACCCGCCCCGGCGGATATTCTCGTTTACAGCCGCGATGAAGTGCAGCGTTTCCGGCACGCACGTAACCATATCGTATGCAAGGCGCTTGAGGAAGGGAAGGTCCTTTATGCCCGATCTTGAGACCGCCGAAACGTTACTCGCCGCAGCAAAACGAGATCTTCACGCTTTGGGGAATATGCATGACCCCGACGCCTTTCCCGTCGAGGTATTCGGTTTTCACGCGCAACAAGCAGTCGAAAAGAGTTTGAAGGCATGGCTATGCGTGGTGGGAGTTTCCTACGCCCGCACACATAGTCTCCGTTATCTACTTGCTCTCTTGGAACGAGAAGGGGAAGAGGTCTCGGTATGGAGGATGTTCGAGGATCTAAGCATGTTTGCTGTTCAGTTTAGATATGACAGCTATGTTGATCTTCATGAAGCCCTCGATCGTCACAGCCTTTTTGAGAAGAGCAGGGAGTTGTGGAACCATGTGGATGAGCTATTTCGCGCTGCCGAATCCCAAGAATAGGTCCATGCCACTCTCTTTGGCCCGCTCTTCTCCTCCGGCCGCCGCGCTTCGCTAATCTTGTCCAATCTTGTTAATCCTGTCCAATTCCGGAGCATCTCCGTGAACGTGTTGCATATCGACGAACAGCCGGGCTGGCGCGGCGGCGAACAGCAAGCGAGTTATCTCATCCGCGAACTCGGCGAGCTGGGGCATGGCGCGGTCGTCGCGGGGCGGGCGGGCAGTCCGTTTCTGGAACGAGACCACGGCGGCGCGGTGTTTGCCCGCGTGGCCTGTGGATTCCGGGGCGAAGCCGATCCATTCACGGCGCTCCGGCTTGCGCGGGCCGTTCGGCGATACGATATCGACATTCTTCATGCCCACACCAGCCACGCCCATGCGTACGCCGTGGCGGCCCGCCATCTCGCGCGGCGGGGGAAGGTGATTGTGTCCCGGCGCGTGATTAATCCGCCGCGGAACAACCTGTTGAACCGCTGGAAATACGCCGCGCCCGACCGCTTTGTGGCGGTTTCCCGCGCGGTGGCGCGGGTTCTGGGGGACTACGGCGTGCCGGAGGCGTCTATCCGTGTGGTCCCTAGCGCGGTGGACCCCGCCCGCTTAGATGTCGAGCCCATTCCTAGGGAAAACCTAAACGTTCCGCCCGGCGCGCCGCTGTTGGGATGCGTGGCGGCCCTGGACGAGAACAAGGACCAGCTTACGCTTCTTGAAGCCCTTCCGGCGGTCCTGCGAGAGGCCCCTGATCTGCATGTGGTCTTGGCGGGCGAAGGCCCTCTGCGTCCCCGGTTGGAGGCGCGCATCAAGACCTTGGGCTTGGAGAAGCGCGTGCTGCTCCTCGGCCAGCGGGACGACGTCCCCGCGATCTTGCGCAGCCTCGACGCCTTTGTGTTGACCAGCCGGGGCGAAGGCATCGCCACGAGCATCCAAGACGCGATGTGGGCGGGCGTTCCCGTGGTGGCGACGGACACCGGCGGCGTTCCCGAGCTGGTCATTCACGAGGAAACCGGCCTACTGGTTCGCATAGGCGCTTCGGAAGCGCTAGCCCGGGCGCTCATCCGGCTCTTGACGGACGGCGAACTCAAAGCGCGCTTGATCGCAGCCGCCGAGCGCCACATCCGCCGGAACTACACGATCGAACGCATGGCCGCCGGCAACCTCAGGGTGTACGAAGAAGTGCTGGCCGGTGAATAAGACACTGTAGCCGCGACCTTATGCCATCACGCCAACATCATCGAGGCTGTCACCCCACGGACGCGCGGCTTTTCGCCCCGGAATGGCTTCCCGTGCTGCGGGAGGCCGTGGCCGACCTCTCGTTTCTGCTCACGCGCGGCTACTCGGACAAAGCCGCGTTGAAACTCGTCGGGGACCACTATCAGCTTGCGGTGCGGCAACGCCGGGCGGTGCTCGCCGCGGCATGCCCGGATGCGTCACTTCAGCGGCGGCGGGAAACCGAGCTGGAGGCGGAGGCGTTGGCGGGGCGCCGCGTGTACATCGACGGCTACAACCTGCTGATCACCATCGAAAGCGCGTTGTCGGGCGGGTTGCTGTTCAAAGGAAGGGACGGCTGCCTCCGCGATCTCGCCAGCGTACATGGCTCCTACCGCAAAGTGACGGAAACACGGCCCGCCATGGCCGCGATCGCCGCCGCGCTCAACGCCGCGGACGTGCGCGAAGCCCATTGGCTCTTCGACGCCCCCGTGTCCAACAGCGGCCGCCTGAAGACCTTGCTTCGCCTGGAGGCGGAATGGCGGGGTTGGCCCTGGACGGTCGAACTGGCCGATGGGGTGGACCAACAGCTCAAGGAATGCGGCGAACCCGTGATAACCGCCGATGGGAGCATTCTTGACGCGGTCCGCGCATGGTGCAACCTGACCGCGCGCATTGTGTCCGCGCTCGACGATCCGGTCTTTGTTCGCGATTTGCGCCCGGCTTCGGGAATTTGACTCACGCCGGCCGAATTCAGTATAATCCCGTTCGCGGTTGAGCGATTGCTCTTCAGGAATAATTGTTCAGCTCTCGCTGTTCGCCTGTCACGCAAGCTTAGCCGAACGGGGGACGGGTAGCTCAGCTGGTAGAGCATCGGACTTTTAATCCGGTGGCCGCGGGTTCGAATCCCGCCCCGTTCACCATCTGTACGAACAACTCACTTGCACGCACACCTTGATGTGTGTTATGTTGATGATCCGATCTTCGGCGTCCCCATCGTCTAGCCTGGCCTAGGACACCGCCCTTTCACGGCGGCGACAGGGGTTCGAATCCCCTTGGGGACGCCAGTTGCTTTGCCAATGCCCTTCTTGTATCCCCCAACCGTGCACTCCGTCCGGTTCCCGTGTCCGCGCCGCTGGCTTCCCTCACAGGCTTTTTCCCGCTAAACCCATTTTGGACAAGACGAATCCCCCGCGAGCGACAAGCGAGGCATATCGCTGCGGGGGAGTAGGTCTTGTTCGGAGAGAGAGGCGCCTTCCGTGTTAACCGTCCCGCCGTTTCCGGTTGCCCAGGAACCGCCGCGTGGCGAATCCGGCCAGACCCAGACCCAACAAGGTCATGCTCGCGGGCTCGGGCACGACGTGTTGGCTGTGGGCGAGCGAGACGCCTTCTTCGTGAGGCGCCATCCAGGTTCCCTCGTCGTTGTAATGAGGGGGAAGACCGCCGTCCGATCCAGCCGTGGGAACATTGGCCCCCCGTAACCAGCGGATGGAACTCTCGCCCCATTTGTCCTCATCCCTGAGGTTGGCTTGAACGCTGAACCACAGGATCTCCCCTGCTTCAACATCCTCTTCGCCGGGATTCCACGTATCGTACCAGCCCGAGCTGCTGCTGGAACCAATACGGAAGTAGTTCCAATCGGAACCTTCAAACCGCTCTTGGCCGTCCGAAGGGGTCCAGTCGAATTCGGCATTGTCCCCGCCATACAGGGTCTGGGAATGGATTTCGTTTCCGGGCGCATCATCCGCGTTGGCGTTGTATGTGAGCTGAAAATCGAAGAGTTCGTTGACATTCGCTCTTCCTTCCGCCACATCAAGTAACTCCGAGTCGATGCCTGTCCACCATGACGCCCCGCTGAGGGGCAGCGCGCCAACGCCTTCTTCCGTACCCCACTGAAACGGGGCCGCCCACAGCTCCTCTTCCATCACCGCATTCGGTGGAATGATATTGCCATCCCCGGCGCCTGGCTCCGCGTACAGGGGCTGCTCGTGCAGCAACATCTCATCCGCCAAGCCGCTTGGCGCGTCAAGCGTGTCCGCCGCGGCTGGAACCGCCCCCGCGAGAAACACGCTCGCAAAGGTAAGTGTTATGCATGTTACTGTTGTCTTGTACATCGGGTACTCCTATTCCTTCGTTGCCTCGCTTCTGTTTACTGGCGCGCCGTTTCGGGCTCCCACCCGCGTCTACACGCAACGGGCCTTTGGGCTCCACTGTCTTTGCCGTATTCCCCTCCTTTCTGTGTGTATTAGAGCAAGCGCTAGAAGCCCGGCCAGAAACCCTCCATGTTGCACTTATCTCTTGACGTTTAGCACAGGATGTGCGACTATTGGCCCATCAATCAAGATAGGAGACCGCCGT
>SKRY01000242.1 GCA_007118235.1 Candidatus Hydrogenedentota bacterium
GATTCCCTCATCGCCCGGATAGTCCTGCGCCAAGCCGGCGCCTTCTTGCAAGGCCGCCGCGGTCCCCACAAGTAGGAGTAACCCGCCCGCCAGCATAAGCAAAGCTCTTGGACCTCGCTCAGTGTTCATCGCCCTTGATCCTCCCGCATTGAGGCGCTTCAAGCCCGTCCGGCCCGAAACAATGAGCCGGACGGGCATCGTTCTTCATGAATCAGCCAAGCCCGGCCACGAGTTCTTCGAGAAACGCACGGGCTTTCCGCGCCTCTTCGATGGTTTCCTCCGTGTCTCCGGAGGCCAACGTTTCCACGATCAATGGGCCGCCGGTAAAGCCGCCTTCCCACAACCGGCTCATCACCGCCTCGAAATCCACCTGGCCCGTTCCCGGCGTCACGTTAACATCCCGGGGATGGACATAGTCCTTGACGCTCATGCCCGCGACAAGCCCGTTCACATCGGGCGCATCATCCACCGGGTCCAATTCTCCGTCGGAGTAGAAGAAGATGTTGCCCGGATCGTACCAAATGCGGAAATTGTCGTGCCCAACGTTGTTCACAATGTCGCGGCATTGGGCGCCCGTGGCGTTAAGTCCGCCATGAGGCTTCACGCTCAGGCCCACGTTGTGCTCCGCCGCGTAATCGCAGGTTTCCGCGATGGCTTCGTAGTAGGCGTCGTGCAGATCCGGGTCGCCGGTTCCGCCCATGACCAGGCCCGTGGAGCCAGCGGCAACGCAATTGTCCACCAGCCGGCGCATCGCCTCGATGCCCGCTTCGAGCGACTCCGCCACGGGGATGCCCCCGCCGTACACCGACGGAACCACCAGGCCCCGCTCCTCGCACGCCTCGCCGATGGCCTGCGCGGTTTCGACCGGCGTCTGGTGGGTGATAAGCAGACCCGACTCTCCGTCCACCACACCGCTCATGAGACCCACGTAGTCATACCCCGCCTCGGCAATGGCGTCGAGGGCCGTGCGATAATCCTCACTGGCCCAGGGCCGGGTGTAAATCCCGATTTGCCAAGCGCCGTTGTTTCCCGCGCCGGCCGCCTCGTACTGCGCACGGGCGCCAATGCCGGCGGAAAGTCCCATGGCCAAGGCCCCGCCTTTCCCAAGCTGACTCAGAAAGGAACGCCGTGTAAGAGCATTCTTCTTCTCCATTGCATATCTCCTTTGTTCGCGCGCCCGTGGAGCGGTCTCCCCGTGAGGGATGTCCCTTGGCCGCGCATTATCCCAAAAACACCCACAAGCATTACTCATAATCTACCACGACACACGCGCACAAAACGAATCCCCATGGCGGCATGACGTGGCCCAAAGCTGATTGCTCGCCCCCAAATAGCAGAAGCCAGCCCCACCCCTCGGACAAGGCCGGCTTCCCCCTTGACAGCCGCGCTCGAACAGCTTAGACTCAACTTGCGGTCTGCACGTGGCTCCAATGCCGGCCGTTCCTCAATGTGTTGTGTGCGTAGCGGAGAAACCACCATGGCGACAGCGTGCGGCGGGGTACGGATACGGGGCGTCCTGAGCGTCTTGGCCCTGTGGGCGATATCTACGCTCTGCTCCGCTGGCGAATGCGAGGATGCGGCGTCGCGTTTTTCCGGCGAGAAGACCGCCGGCGCCATTACGCTCAAATCGGGCCAAACGATCGAGGGCGTTCGGGTCGTGGGGTTCACGCCGATCGATTACATCGTCGAGGTGTACGACGGAATCTTCATACGGTTGCCCCGTGGGCAAGTGGTGTCCGTGAGAACGGAGGGACAGGAGGAAGTGGCGTCTCCCCGCGAGACAAACGGGGAAAGCGGCGTTCCAGCCGTGCTGCTGCCGGGCCGCCGCATCTCGCCGCGATTCAATGTGCGCTTGAATAGCACGGTGGTGGAAGAGACCGTTGAATACGAGGAAACGGACTTTCTCGCCATCCTAGAGGACATTGAAGAACACACGGGCGCGTCCTTCGAAGTTGCTCCGGAGTTGGAGGAACTCCCCGGGGAAGACCGCGAATGGCGCGTCACCATCAACCCCGGCGATACCCTGCTCATGGTATTGCGGGAAGAATTCGCCCCCGCGTTCCCGGGGATCGACGTGGTCTACGGCTACGACCATATCCTTCTGAGACCCGCGGACGTCCGCCAAGACAATCCCCCCCCCTCCGAGGAGCCAGACGGTCCGGCGCTTAACGAACCGGAGTAGCCGCCGTCAATCCTTCCAATCGGGGTCCACATCATCCTCCCCGCCAAGCGAATCCTCGCCGAGGCCCGGGCTAACCTCGCCAAAGGGCAACCCCTGCGACATCTCGATGCTCACACCATCGGAATCGTCGCTATTATCCAGAAGCAGATCTTCTTTCGAACGCGCATACGACCGGTTTTCTTCATGCTCGCTTACCGCGATCGGCTCCTCCTCATCCACCACTTCCTCTTCTTCCAACGAATCCACATCCGGCACCAGCGCCTCGTCCTCATCCACATCGGCCGTGGCGGCCTCTTGACGCTGGGACGCGCGCTTGAGCGACGTCTTCTTGGTGGAGCGATCCTCCGGACTTCCAATCCGCACCAGGTCCTCGTCCTCGCAATCGGGACAACGAAAGCCCACCTTCTCCGCCCCCCAGTCCACGAAGCGCTTGCCGCAACGGGCACAGTGATATTTTACCGGCATAGCCGCAAATTCCTTTCTTGTTGAAGCCTTTTCACGGCCGAGTTCCCCCTCGGGATGCAACCCAGCGGCGGCATTGTAACAGAGAACGCAAACCAGTTGAAAAAGCCGCCCCAGCAGCGAACTCCATGGCGCACGAGCACACGGCCGCGCCATGCACCCGCGCAATACCCCCTCATCAATTTCTAGCGGGCAGCCGTCTCAAGGCTGCTGGCAGAAACGGGGGATACCGTCTGCATGATGCCTGTAACAACACGTTCAAATCCCTTGGCATGTTGGTGCGTTCTTGTCCGCAACATGTTACCTCCTCACAACAACCCGTTTTCGCAGGAGTTCGCCCATTGACGGAGCCGTTTCGAATAGGATACACTCCTTCAAATGAGTGATGACATAGGGGCCGGTTTTTATTCTAACAAGACTCTCCTGATCACGGGCGTGACCGGGTTGGTCGGCAAAGTTCTTCTGGAAACAATTGTTCGAGCTTTGCCGCGGGTGAAACGCGTCTACGTCATGATCCGCTCGCGAACCGACCGGTCGGGCCGACAATTATCGCCCGCCGAGTCCCTCCGGCAGGTGGTGATCGATTCCAGCGCCTTTGATCCGTTACGAGCCAGGCTTGGCGGCCGTTTCGACGAATTCATCGGCGAACGGATCGAGGCGATCGACGGCGACCTTTCTCGGGAACGGCTCGGGATATCCGAGGAAGTTTACGTCCGCCTCCTCAACGAGGTGGACGTCATCATCAACAGCGCCGCGCTGGCGGTCTTCGATGCGCCACTGGACCAGGCGCTCGAGACCAACACGCTCGGCCCGCAACGCATCCTCGAACTGGCTCGAAACGCGGCTAAAAACCCCGTCGTCGCCCATATTTCCACCTGTTATGTGAACAATATCTCCGGCCCGGTTTTCGAGTCACCGCTGGACCCGAGTTGGACCCCCGCCGGAACGCCGCCGGGTGAAAAGTTCGACGCGGACGAGGAGGTCCGGTACATCACCGAACGGGTCAACCGGCTCCGCAAGCAGGAGAAGCCGCGGCCGGTGGGACGAGGCCTAAACGGGAGCGAGGCAAAGGCGCATGCGTCGGGGACCGGAAACGGCGCAGGCCGTGCAGTTTCCACAGATCCGGAGGAGCAGGTCCGGGAAGAGCGGCTTCGCCAGCGGTTGGTCAAGGAAGGGTTGCGCCGGGCTAGGCATCGCGGCTGGAAGGACACCTACACCTTTACCAAGGCGATGGGTGAACAACTGTTCGCGCGCCACTGTGGCGAGACGCCGGCTGTGATCCTTCGCCCGTCGATAATCGAAAGCTCTCTGCGCACACCCGCCCGCGGCTGGATCGATGGGTTCCGGATGATGGACCCCCTTATCGTCGGGTACGCGCGCGGGCAGATCGCCGATTTCCCCGGCAATCCCGAGGCGGTGGTGGATGTCGTGCCGGTCGACTCGGTGGTCAATGCACTCCTAATGGCCATTCCTTGGACCCATAGCGGAAAAGCGCCGTTCGTCTTTCAGGTGGCTTCGGGCGCAGGGGGGCCGCTTCTGTTGAAAGATTTCCGGCGCCTGCTCGCCGAATATTTCGAAAAGGAACCGCTCTGCCGGCTCGGGGAAAACGGGCTTCCGCGGCTCACTTTCCCGGAAGTGCCGGCGTTTCTTCGCTACTTCGACTACCGGTACTTGTATCCGTTGCGCCTTCTGGAGCGGCTCCATGTTCCCCTGCGGTTCACCTCGTGGGGAAAACGGAGGCACAACACGCTCTCCGCGCGCCGCAACCGCTTCGAATGGCTGCGGAATATGGCCGCTATCTATGGCCCTTATGCGGAAAACCAGGCCAGGTTCCTGACTTTTAACCTGACTTCCCTATGGGAAACCCTTTCCCCCGAGGACAAAGAGAACTTTCCCTTCCTTCTGAACGGGCTGGATTGGAAAACGTATTTCCACGAGGTTCATTTCCCGGGAATCAAACATTACCTTCTGCAGAGGAAACAGCGGCTGAACCAGTCCGCACAGGCCAACAACGCGCCCGGCCTGGATGAACCGCCGCCGCGCGCGCCGGTTCTGCAAACCGGACCAAACGGCCCGGAACTTGCCTCGGAGATCCGGCTAGAGCCGCTCGCCGGGATGACTCTGGCTCAAGGAAACGAGTACGATCCGTCGAAATGGAAGCGCGCCGAAAAAATTCTCACCCAGACCCGCAGCGTGCGGCCGGTCGAGGCCCGGGCTTGGACCACTCCCCGTTATAAGAAAATGGTCCAGCAAACAACCTTGGAGTTGATCCGGTTGATTTGCCGCCAGCGGCTCAACCTTCGGCGCCACGGAAGCGAACACATTCCCGAGCGGGGCCCGTTTATTATGGTGGCGAACCACACCAGCCACGCCGATACCGGAGTGTTGTTGGCCTCCGTCGGCGGACTCGCCCCGCGCGTCCATCCAACCGCGGCCGCTGACTACTGGTTTCGAAGCCGGCTGATCGCGTGGCTGCTCCACTCCACACTCGGAGCGGTTCCGTTCGACCGTCACGCCCGGAATATTCCACGGGCGATCTCCCTTCCGGCCGAAGTGCTGCGTAACAGCCATTCCCTCATCTTTTACCCGGAAGGGTCACGCAGCGATACCGGGGAAATGCACGATTTCAAGAGCACGCTCGGCCTTTTGGCGCTTGCCTCGGGCGCGCCGGTCCTTCCCGTGCACATCGCCGGAACATCCGAGGCCCTGCCGAAAGGCAAGGTGACGATCCGCCGCCACCCGGTTTGCGTGCATTTTGGCCCGCCCTTGCGCACCGAACAGTATCTCGTCCGGCTCGACCGAGAGACGCTTTCGGGTGTCGCCCAGAGCATCGCCCGCGACGTACAAGCAGCGGTGGAGCAGCTCCGGGATGCCACGACCGATTCATCCAGCCAGCCGGCTCAAGACAACCATCCGGATATGGCCAAGACAAGGGGACCGACCTGACCGCTCCGCCGCCGGAAGACTTTTTCGTCCATTCGCAAACCGGACCTCGTCAGGCAGGCTTACCGTAACCGTCGATTTTTATCCATGCCGAAAAACAAGAACACCAACAACAGCTCCGTTCACGATCTTGACCGCTCCTACGACCCGGCGCCGGGAAAACGCTATCCGCACCTCTGGGGATACGAAGACACTCGGTTCGAGTTTTGCGGACCGCGCTTGGTGCGAGTGACCGGCAGCCGTTATCCATTGGCTGGGCCGCCGTTGCCGAGGTTTATTCCGTTCGTGGAAGAAGCGCTCGGCATTCCGGTCACCCCCGGCCTCCTCCGCGAGCCGGCTCCGCCGAAGGACCTGCCTCCGCCAGTCCGAAACGAGGCGTTTATCGAGGCGCTGGAAAAGATCTTCCCCGGCCGGCCGTTCACCGCTGGAGACGAGGAGCGCCTCGCTCACAGTCACGGGCAACTCAGCGTTGAGGAGATCTACCGGATTATCAGCGGAGAGTTGCCGGAGCGCCTGGTGGACCTTGTTGTGTACCCGAAAAACGAACGCGACGTGGCCGAGCTTGTGCAATGCGCCAGCACGCATGACGCCGTCCTGATCCCCTACGGCGGAGGCACCAATGTCTCGGGCGCCCTGCTCTGCCCAGCGGACGAGAAACGGATGGCGGTTTCCGTCGATATGCGGGAGATGAACCGCATCGTGGAGATCGATCGGGTGAACAACTGGGTGGTTGTCGAAAGCGGGATCACCGGCAAAGACCTGGAGCGATGCCTTGAGGAACACGGCCTCACCTGTGGACATGTTCCCGACAGCATCGAACTTTCCACGCTTGGCGGCTGGATCGCGACCAACGCCAGCGGAATGAAGAAGAACCGGTATGGGAACATCGAGGACATTGTCCTCGAAGCCACCCTGGTCACCCCGCGGGGCGAAATAAAATCCGTGCCGATCAACCCCCGCAGCTCCACTGGCGTGCAGCCAAGCTGTTTCCTCTTCGGCAGCGAAGGCAACTTTGGGATCATCACACGGGCGGCGCTGCAGGTTCACCCGCAGCCTGCGGTTCGTAAGTTCGCCTCTTTTGTGTTCAAGGACTTCGCCGCCGGCGCCGGTTTCATGAAGACGGTCCAGCACTCCGGAATAAAACCGGCCAGCCTGCGCCTGACCAACAATACCGAATTTAAGATTGGGCGCGCCCTCTCCCCGGCGGGGACCAAATGGCGCTCGTTTATCTCCCGCCTCCAACAGTATTACGTAGTCCGGGTGAAAGGCTTCGAACCGGACAAAATGGTCGCCTGCACCGCGGTAATGGAGGGCAGCGCCGAGGAAGTGCGCCAACAGGAGACGGTGTTGGCGCGCTTGCGGAAAGCGGCCGGCGGCTTGTCGGGCGGCTCCGAAGGCGGCAAGCGGGGCTACCGGGCAACGTTCGCCATCGCCTATATCCGCGACTTTCTCAACAAACTTGGCGTCCTCGGGGAAACGTTTGAGACCTCGGTCCCCTGGAGCCGTATCCAACCGGTCACCCAAGCCGTGGAAGAGGAACTGCACCGCCTTTGCCGCGAGAACCGGGTGCCGGGAAAACCATACCTCTCCTACCGGATTTCCCAAATCTACCAGGCGGGGGTGTGCATCTATTTCACGATGGGCTTATTCGGCCGCGACCTAGAGAATTCCCGCCAAACATATCAGAAGATTGAGCACAGGTTGCGCGAGGTGATTCTCGAACAGGGCGGGTCGCTCTCCCACCACCACGGCGTCGGCAAAATCAGACAAGATTTCATGCCGCGCGTTCACTCCGAAGCCTGGCTCGCCGCGTTGCGATCCTTGAAAGATGGCCTGGATCCCGGCAATATCTTCGCCGCCGGCAACGCCGCCTTCGGAGCGCGTACCGCCAACGACAAACAAAGCCCCGCTCCCGTGAAAAACGATGTCGACCAGCCGTGAGGCTCGCCAGCCAGCCGCCTTTGACGGCCAGGTCGTCGCCATCACCGGCGCTTCCTCCGGGCTCGGCGCCAACCTGGCCGAAGCGATCGCCACCGAAAAAGGGAAACCGGTCCTTTTCGCCCGGTCCCGCGAAAACCTCGAAGCGGTCGCCGAACGATGCCGCCATAGCGGCGGCGAGCCGCACGTCGTTAACGGCGACGTAACGCTCCCGGAGGATTGCGCAAGACTGGTCGGCCAAACGATCGAACGCTTCGGACGCCTCGACGTCCTCC
>SKRY01000454.1 GCA_007118235.1 Candidatus Hydrogenedentota bacterium
AGGCAATCCCGCAGGTTGGCGCGGCCTTCCTCCTCGGCGGCGGCTATCGCGGCCAGCACGCAAAACAGCACATCGCCCAACTCCTCCTGAACGTGCCGGTCATCGTCGTTCTCAATCGCCTCGATCAGCTCGCGCGTCTCTTCCTCCGTGAACCGGGCGAATTCGGCGCTCCCCTGCTCGCGATCCCACGGACACCCCTCGGGACCACGCAAGAACCGGGCGAGATTCGCCAGCGTTTCCAGCCATTCCGCTTCGTTTTCCGGCGTCTTCCGCCAATGGGGATACATCAAATGTCCTTTCGTTCTGGACGTGCTTAAAAGGCAGACCGGCTTGCGCCTCTCGCCAAGACGCCGCCTCAATTGGACCTGGACGCCTCCCTGCTCTCGGGAGGTTCGGGGGAAATGTTGAGCTGGTCCATCTTGTATTTGAGAACGCGACGGGTCGTGCCCAGTTGCTCGGCGGCCTTGGACTGAACGTAGCTGTTCTGTTCAAGCGCGCGGCGAATGAGCCGCTCCTCAAGCCGGGCTGTCGCCACTTCCAACGGCAGGTGGTCGAATTCATCCCGCGCGGTGTCCCGCGGCTCGGCTGGTTGAGACGCCTCCGGGAACATGTTCTTGAGATGCCACGGTTCGATGGTCTCGGCGTTTCGGTTGAGAATGAGGATACGCTGCACCGTGTTCTCGAGTTCGCGCACGTTGCCCGGCCAATCGTAGCGATTGAGTTCGCGAACCGCCGCGGGACTGAATTCCTTGGCCGCCGCGTTGACCCGGTTGGCGTACTTCGCGACGAAGTGGTTGACCAGCGCGGGGATGTCCTCCCGCCGGTTGCGTAGCGGCGGCATTTCGATGGGGAGCACGTTAATCCGGTAGTATAGATCTTCCCGGAAGAGGCCCTCGGCGATGGCGTTCCTGAGGTTGCGGTTGGTGGCGCAGACAAACCGAATATCCACATCAATGGGCTTCGCGCTGCCCAGGGGCGAGAAGCATCCGTCTTGAAGGAGATGCAAGAGCTTGGCTTGGGATTCCAGCGGCATCTCCCCGATCTCATCCAGAAACAGCGTGCCGCCGTCGGCCACCTGAACCTTGCCGTGGCGGCGTTCGTTGGCGCCCGTGAACGCGCCCTTCTCGTGGCCAAAGAGTTCGCTTTCCACGAGGTTGTGCGGCATCGTGCAGCAGGAGACATGCACAAAGGGTTCGTCCACGCGGGACCCCGCCGAGTGTATGGCGCGGGCAAGGACATCCTTGCCGGTGCCGCTTTCGCCCGTGATAAGGACGGTGCAATCGATCTCCGCGGCCTGCCGCGCGTACCCGATGGCTTCCTGGAGAGTCCCGCTGGCGCCGATAATGGAATCGAATCCGCGCGCGTCCTGTTCGCGCAACAGCGTCAGTTCTTGCCGGGTCCGCTCCTCGTCCAGCACGCGCTCGATAAGGATGATGAGTTCATCCACATCAAACGGTTTGATCAAGTAATCGCGCGCGCCCGCCTTGATGGCGTCCACGGCCACGGGAACGGAGTTGAGGGCGGTCACGACGATCACGGGAGTTGTGTAGCCTTCCTTACGCAACCTCTCAAGAAACTGAAGGCCGGTCATCTCGGGCATCATGTGATCGAGAATGATGATATCCACATGATCGTTCTTAAGGGATTCGAATCCCTCTTGGCCGCCGCCGGCCACGATTACATGAAAGCGCCGGCCCAAAACCGCATGGTACACATCCCGGACGCTTGGCTCATCGTCAATGGCGAGAATCGTTTGCATACGCAACCCTTACCTCTGGGAACCGCGGGCGAAAAGTCCCCTGAAAGAACACGATAGGGGCGATTCGCATTCACCCCAGTTTTCGGCGAAACCCCTCCGGGTCCCGCCTCCCCGTTGGCGCCTCAATATTCGTTAGCGCCCCGCGACAGGTTTCCAATTCTTTCCTCACGCTCAGTACTTCGACCCCTTAAGTATACAGTAAATAATTCTAATATATGTTGTACTATATCATTCAAGTTTTTGATCGGGTCATGGCCGCTTCAATTCTCCACTACCCTCGAAAAACTCCCGGACGGCGCTGGCTGAAAGTAGCGGGGAAAGCGGGCATTCGCGTTCACCCGCGCCACCAGTTCTTCCAGGCGCTCCCGGTCGCCCCGCGCCAAACCGTCATACACCGAGGCGGTGAAGGCCGTCAAGTGGCTCTCTGCTCCAGCCAGCCGTGCGAGCAATCCCATGCGCTCCGAACACCATCCCACGCCATCCATTTGCAGAAGCTCGAAAGCGAGGCTCTCCCGTTGGCTGTTCGCCTGATAGACGCAATATCCCTTGCGGGGAACGCGAATCGCGGGAGCCGCGTTCGCGGCCGGCCCAAGCCGCAGCAATAGCTCGTGGAACTCCCCGGCGGGGTCGTATGCCATGGGGGCGCCATTCGCCGCCATGTCCGCTCTCGCCAGTGTGATGCCGGCGGGCGCGGCGCACTCCACCAGCCGGATGGTTTCCGCCCTGGTATGGTAATCGTCCCACACCGATGGAAAACGAAAATGCGCCGCCGTGGGGAGGCCCATTTGTTGGCACTCGCGAATGAGCGCTATCGTTTCGCTGACGGAAAAGTCAAGGCCATAAATGTCCTCAATAAGCCGCTGGCTCCCGCTGTACACATTCAGGCCCAATGCCGCCAGAAGACCCGTGCGCGGCACGCTCGAATCCCGTTCCCTTGCGCCCGGAGTGACCCGGCATGCCAGCAGCATCCCCGGGACATACGCTTCCAGCATGCCCGCGAGCACCTCGGCATGCGTGGTGCCTTCAAACGGCAACGCCGCCCAGAACACCCGGCTCCCCGTGACGCGGGCGATTCCCCGGGCTTCACCGCCCAGTCGCTCCAAGGCGGACACCGTAAACGGCCCCGTGCGCGCTCCAATCGCCGCATCGTTGACGGACAACGAGAACACAGGGAGCTTGCGGCCTTCGTGAACGGCTGGGTACACGTCCGGCGCATATCCCACCCCTTCGTTCAGGGCCGCCGCGCCTGTTCCCGCCTCGCCAAGGATGGAGAGCGGCAAACGCCATTCATCGGCCGATACGGCGCTCTTACGGGGTCCGCTATTGTCGTCCAGCGGCGGCCCGGACTCAGGCAGGACAGCGGTGAACGGGGAGTCCGCGTTGTCCAGAAAGGCTTGATGAGCAACCGCCCAAGGGCCCGCCGCAAGGATAGGCCGGCGGGGACGCTCGCGGCGAAGCCAGGCCGCCATGTGAAACGCGGCCCGCGCGCATGAACGGGACGCCATCCAAAGGACAACGAACGCGGGCGCATCGCGCGCCACGGCCGCCGCGGCCTCCCGAGTGGCGATCTCCAGTTGCCGGGCGCAGCTGCGGTTGATGGTCCGGCGCTGCCTAATGCCCCGCGCGGCCTTCCAGCCGCCGTGCGTTCCGAAACAGCCGCGCAATTCTGGAGGATAGAGGCGCTGCAGAAATGACGGCGCGCCGAAATCGTACACCATGGGCGTTTGCCCGGCGCCTTCCAGAATACGAGCGGCGTGCGCGAGTCCGGCCTGTGGAAAGAGCGGCGCAAGCGAGAACGGAGAGCCTGGACAGTAAACCAAGGCGCCTCGCAGGGACATGGCGTCTCCTCCTCCGTACAGCAGCAATGAAGTAAGTACCGTAATCGCCGGAGCCGCCGCCATCAGACGTACTCACATCCCCCCAGAATGGTGCTCATGGGAGACGGCTGAACAAGGCGCGCGTCTATATTCCGCGATTATAATGAAAAACGATACGGAACATCCCCAATGAAATCGGACCATCCCTCAAGAATCCGGATGTGATCCCATCATATTGTGGGATAAGGATAGCATATCCACAATATATAAACAACATGCTACGGATGAGCCTATCCTTCGGCGGGTCGTAAAGGATTCGGCATGGGGCGGGAAAGTGTCAGTCGTCCTCCCGGGTCCAGATCTGGCGGCCAATCATCCCGATGTAGTCCGACCACACCCGGTCCCGGTCCTTGGTTTCGGTCACGACCCGATCAAACGCGTTGGTCTGCGCGCTCATGTTGTCGCAGTGATAGAGGACAAGCGCTTCAAGGGTTTTGGGCAGCACGGGCGATCCGGTTTGGAGTTCGCCATGATGGGCCAGCACGCAGTGGAGTAACTGAAGCCGCAGGTTCTCGGGAAACCCTTGGATGGCGTCTATCCGTTGCTGCACCATATCCATCCCTATCGCAAGATGGCCGAGGAGTTTCCCCGCGCTGGTGTAATCCACATACACGCCGTGGGTCATTTCTTCAAGCTTGCCCACGTCATGCACCAGAACGGCCGTGAGGAGGAGATCGCGATTGATCCCGGAGAAAAGCTCGCACATGGTCTCCGCGCAACGCGCCATCTCATGGCAATGCTCGAGCAGACCGCCGCGATAGGCGTGATGCCACTTCTTTCCGGCCGCCGCGGCCTTGAATTGCTCGACGAAGGCCCCGTCCTCTAGAAAGGCGTCCACCAGCTTGCGCAGCCACGGATCCTGGACCTGGCTCAAAATCCCGGTGAAAGCAACGTGAAGTTCCTCCACATTATCCAGGGCGGCCGCCAAATCGGCGGGATCGTATTCCGATTCCCGCAAGGGGAGCACTTGATCCACGCGAACTTGCGGGCGATCCTGATACGTGTTGACCGTGCCCCGCACGCGAACCACATCCCCCACCTCAAACAGTTTGGCGACGGCGGGCGCGTTTTGCCACAGCACGCCGCCAATCTCGCCGGTGCGATCCTTGAAGACCATGCCCAGGAATTTACCCCCGGACTGCAAGTCACGCAGGTCCTTGCGAGCCGCGATGAAATAATCGCTGACGTAGTCACCTTCCTGAAGCATATCGACGAACTGTTGTTTCATGGGGATCTCCAATGGGGATACATGGTGCGGCGGGTTCGATAAGCGCCCATCTTATCAGACAGCGGCGCCGATCCGCGAACGAGGATGCGCTAGTGGCATAGCGGTATTTGTGAAGTTCTAACGTACCGTTGGAAGCTAAACATCCCCCGCACGTTTAGGCCGGGGGATGTTTCCAACAAAACAACAAGCACGTACGCGGTCTTACATGGCCAGGCCGCCGTCGATGGGAATGACGGCGCCGGTGATGTACGAGGCGTTGGGGCTGGCGAGAAAACGCACAAGATCGGCGACTTCCTCCGGCGCGCCCACCCGCCCTAGGGGCACGCGATCCACAATGGCGCTGCGTTGCTCCTCGCTCAATTCGTCGGTCATGCTCGTCTTGATGTACCCCGGACACACCACGTTCACGGTGATATTGCGGGAGGCGAACTCTTGCGCCAGCGACTTGCTGAAACCGATAAGCCCCGCCTTGGACGCGGCGTAGTTGGTCTGGCCGGCTTGCCCCCGAAGCCCAATGATGGAGGACATGTTTACGATGCGGCCCCACCGTTGCTTCATCATCCCGCGCACCGCGGCGCGGCAACAATAGAAGGCGCTGTTAAGATTGACTCGGATGACGCTCTCCCAGTCGGCATCCTTCATACGCATCACAAGCGCGTCGCGATTGATGCCAGCATTGTTCACAAGCACGTTGACGGGTCCCAGGTCGTTTTCGATGCGCTTGAAGAGCGCGTCCACCGCCTCGCGATCCGTGACGTCCGCGGCGTAGCCTTTCACATTGGAGCCTAGTTCGCTGGCGGTTTCCTCCACCGCCTCAAGCGACAGGTCGCAAATCGCAACCTTGACCCCGCTCTTGGCGAAGGCCTGCGCGCAAGCCTTGCCAATGCCCCGTCCGCCCCCGGTAACCAGCACAATCTGCTCGACGTTGTCGTTCGTCATATTCCCTCCGCTCGCTAAAGGTTGCTATTATCAGATCAGGTCTCCGCCCAACGGCAGGGTCCTCAAACGTTTTCTCAGCGCTCTTGTAACTCTAGTTCAAATAACTCCGCAAACCAGCGCGCAAACTGTTCGCCCGCAGGGCGATCGGCGCGAAGGTAGCGTTTGGTGATTGCCGTACCAAACGGCTGCCCAGGCTCTTCTTGCCAAGCCAGCCACGCATGGATGACGGCCTTCTTGCGATAGGTATCCTTGAACGTAGCGCCCTTCTGTTTGGCGGTATCCGTGGCCTGTTCGGCGTGACCGAGAAGGCAGTCCCCCTCGTCCACGAGCTTCGTGAGGAAGTCCTCAAGGATCCCGGCGGCCCGGTTGCCGGGCATCAACCAAACGCCCACACGCGTCCCGAACTTCATGGATTCTCCTATAAAACCTTGTGAGGGTGGCTCAACCGGTGTGTCAACATATACTCTACTCAACCTGTCCCGAATGGCTTGCCAACGGCTCTCCACTTCGGTGTCGGCGTCAACGACGAAACCCACCACGCCACGGGAGTTGGTAGACACAGCGACCTTCACGCTTTCCAGCAATTGGCTGACGGAACCGCTTTCCTTGATGAGCGGCTCCTCGGACGGGGGCTGACTAACGCGACACTCAACACCGTAATGATGCATCAGATGGAGTATGGCATGCGCATCGTCCTTGCCCTCCACGTACAATATGCGTTCACCCTCAGCCATGGCTTAGCGAAGCTCGATTTCTTGTTCCACGGCCGTCTGCACTTGGGAAGCGTCGAAGGCGACGGATTCCTTGAGATTGCGGTCCAGCTTGTGAACCATTACGTGCTGAGCAACATCCGGATCGCTCTCGTGAAGCCAGGCCAGCCCGCGAAGACAATCCAAACTGTGGGTAGTAGCGAAGACTTGAACGTTTGAATCCCTAGCCGTGCGGATGACTAGCCGCCACATGTCCCGCATCACACTCCAATGAAGGCCCGTGTCGATCTCGTCAATGAGAAGCGTTCCATTGGCGCTGTGGATCAGCGAGAGGGACAAGGCTAGCAGACGCCTCACGCCTTCGCCAAGGCTCCCCAAAGGGAGGCGTCCCTTGGTCTCGCGAAACCCGGCCAAGATGCCGCCCTGGCCACTTGACCGGCGTGCTTGCGCCCCCGTTAGAAAGACAATGTCGACGATGTCCCCCTCAAGGATACGCATCGCCTCAATCACCTCGCCTTCGCGGCGCTCCGCGAGAACACGATCCCACATATCGCTCATGGAGCGCGGTTCGAGCGATTCCGGAGCGATGTGCTGAATGGGCGGACCTGCTTTGTGGCGCATGCGGCGCGGCCGATGATATGAATAGGCCAGCTCCAACAGAGCGCCTTCTTCGGAAACCAACCACGAATCTGGCTCCTCGTCCTCTCCGTTGGATCCGCCTCCAACAAGCAACGAATACGCCGCGGCGGATTCGCCGAATCTGTCAAACAACCGCTGTTGAGATTCCGAAGCCAGTTTAGCCTGTATAACTCGAACGGTTAAGGGTGCCAGCCCATTATCCGCCCCTATTGAAAATTCCGACCCGAGATCTAGACTGTGCCCACGAAAAAAATGCGAGATTTCCGGAGCCTCCCGCTTCAAAGACTCGGTGTCTTCACCGAAAAAGATCGTCTCACCCCTGAGAAAGGCGATCTGCGCCAACACGGCTGGATCGCCGCCGGACGCCAGAAAGTGAACGGCCTCGAGCACGGAGGTCTTCCCCGAGTTGTTCATTCCCACGATAAGATTGACCGGCCCGAGCCCGTCTAGCCGGTATGTGTCGAACCCGCGGTAGTTTGTTAGGGAAAGCGAATGAATCATGATTGGGATTTCCGGCTCACCGGCCAGCGTTCAACAAACGGGATAAGATTATCCCCTGCTCCATCAGCCCGCTTGCGCGATGGCGTCGGCCTGCTCCAGCGTGCCCGCGAGGGCGATGGAAGGCGCGCC
>SKRY01000022.1 GCA_007118235.1 Candidatus Hydrogenedentota bacterium
ATGGCGTGATGCGCATGTGCGAAGAGAGCTTGGAGCGGCTTCAGACGGATTACCTGGATTTGTATCAACATCACCGGGTGCAGAACATCGAGTTACTGGACCGGATTGCGCAGCCAGACGGGGCGTTGCCCGCGTTTGAACGCTTGCGCGAGGAGGGCGTGGCGCGCCACATTGGCATCACCAGCCACACGCCTCATGTGATGACCGAGGCGCTGGCTCGGCATGACTTCGAGTGTGTGTTGATTACGATTAACCCGGCTCATATGGTCTATGGAACGCCCTACAACGCGGACGACTTGACCACCTTCCTTGCCACGGCCGCCGAGAAGGACGTTGGCGTCATCGCCATGAAGGTCGTGAACAACGGCGACATCCTTGAACGCGGCTTGACCGCGGAAGAAGCCATACACTATGCCCTGAGCCGCCAAGCCGTTTCGACCGCATGCCTGGGCATCACGGAAGCGAACCAGCTCGACGAGAATGTTGCGGCCGCGCATACATTTCAACAGTTGTCCGAAGAGGAACTGGAGGAACTCGAACAACGCGTTCAAGGTTAGGACGCGGCATTCAACCGATAGATAACAGCGGCGCGGGAGTGTTTCGAGGTTCTCCCGCGCCGCCGCGTGCGTTTAAGTGTTCGTTGCCGCTGGACTACTCTTCGATCGGCGTCAATTCCACCTTGCGAAATTCGATGGGACCGCCTTCCGATTGTAGACCGATGGGACCGGCAAGGACATCAAGGTTCGTGGCTTCGTTCACGAGTTCCCCGTTGAGTACAAGGGTGAGGTCCTGCCCGTCTAAGGTGATCTCGTAGGTGTTCCATTCACCCGGAGGATTCTCGGCGTCCGTTATCTTCCGCATGCCCACAAAATCGCCGAGTGCGTGATGATCTTCGACCACGGCGAAGCGTTCCTCGGGGCCTCCGACCGCGGCCCCGTAAAACGCCCAGATATCCCCCACGCTTCCGTGCGCCAATTGAGCTTCCACACACCGGGTTAGAAAAGAGATGGGTTCATCCGCGATCCGGAGGAGTACGCCGCTGTTCGTGGGCTCGACATCTTCCGGCCAACGCCATTCGATCACGAGCTCGAAGCTCTCGTACTCATCTTCCGTGTACAAGTAGCCAAAAGGTTCGCCGGTGGTGCGAATCGCGCCGTCTTCCACCATCCACACTTCTTCGTGCTCGGCGTCGCCCACGTTAAAACTATCCCAGCCGTCCAAGGATTCGCCGTCAAACAACTGGATGGGTTCCGGTTCCTCTTCCGCGGCCGCCGTACCCAATGCTAGCCCCAGGGCAAATACCGTTGCCATGGCCAATACATAAACGCGCCATTTCATATTCGTCAATTCCTTTCTCCGTTAACTCCGCGTGCGTCGCTTTTCTGAGCGGCATGCTCAGCAGCGTCTTGATCCTATTCCTCACCGGTTCCATTGTCAACGCTTGTTCCCCGCCAAGGAACGAGAAAGCGTGAACGAGCATCCCCTAGGGAGTGGGCGCGCACGCCGCGCTGTCACGAAACCGGCGTGCGCCCCCAATGGGCCGATTTCTTCAAACAATGGGAACTGGGATGCGTTATCCCTCTTCCTCTTGATCGTCCTCGTCTTCCGTGTTGTCTTCTTCAGGGTCCGCGGAGATCACAAGATCCACGCTGGCGCCTTCCTCCACGGTTTCACCCGCCTCGGGCGCCTGGCTGATCACAATCCCTTCATCGACCTCATCGCTATGTTCCTCGTCCACGGCGTCCACGGTCAGACCTGCTTCGTCCAAGGCCTCCTCGGCTTCGGCTTGCTCCATGCCGGTAACATCGGGAACCGTTACTTCCTCTGCTTCGGGGCCGAGCGACCCAACCAAGTCCACGCTGGCGCCTTCCTCCACGGTTTCACCCGCCTCGGGCGCCTGGCTGATCACAATCCCTTCATCGACCTCATCGCTATGTTCCTCGTCCACGGCGCCCACGGTCAGACCTGCTTCGTCCAAGGCCTCCTCGGCTTCGGCTTGCTCCATGCCGGTAACATCGGGAACGGTCACTTCCTCGACTTCGGGGCCGAGCGACACAACCAAATCGACGCCGGCGCCTTCTTCCAGGAGTTCATCCGCCTCGGGATCTTGGCTGATTATCATGCCCTCGGCGACTTCATCGTCGTACTCCTCGCTTACATCACCCAGGGTGAACCCAGCGTCTTCCAAGGTCTCCTCTGCTTCGGCCTGCTCCATTCCAGTAACACCGGGAACCGTCACCTCGGGCGGCGGGATTTCACACCCCGCGCCGAACAAGCACAGCACTAGACCGGCCGCGAACAATGGCGCATTTCGTGTCAGCGTCTTCTTCCACATGATGGACCTCCTTCTGCGCGAGCCGCGCTCGCATGTTGTCGTAGCGTACCCCGAAAACACCATCAAGCCGTTCATGAAAACGGCATTCATAGACAAATTCTTATAGCACAGAGAAAACGAACCCGTCAAAAGGCGCAGTTCTTCCATTCAGCATATGCGGTGGAGTATTGTTGTTGGATTGCGTGTGCTGTATCAGTTATAAACGAAATGCCCTTGGTTACGTGGTGACAGGGCCGCGGGAATAGGGTTTTCCGCTGGCAATCAAGAGAGAAGTAATGGACTTGGGAGGTCGAAAAGATGGATGGGATACCGAAGTCAAGGTGTTCAATCGCTTATGCCGTGTTGCTGAGCGTGGCGTTGATTCTTACCGCAAAGGCGGTGGCGGACCATGGGGATGCGCCGAACCCTCTCCGGACGATCACCATACCCACCGTGGACATTTCCGGTGAAACGGAACGCCACGTCATCGTGGCCGAAGGCACGGCGGATACCTACCAAGGCCACGTGGACACGCTGTTGATGCCGGACGGGGAGACCCTGTTCGCCGCCTGGTCGATTGGACACGCCGTACACATCGGACCGCTTGCCCGCAGCGATGACGGCGGTGAAAGCTGGAACCGCATCGATGCGCCAAGCAACTGGTTCGACATCAGCAACACACCCACCATTCACCGGCTCGAAGATCCCGAGGGAACCGAACGCCTTTTCGTTTTCGGCGGCGGACTGCGTCAAGTGGATCCCGATGGGGGGCCGCCCTACCCCATGTACCAAGCGGTGTCAGAGGACGGCGGCGAGACCTGGTCATCCATGGAGCGCAATGGCCTGGAAGGAGAAGTGCCGCCCAAGAGCATTAAGAGCTTCGAGGGCGGGGAACGCCTGATCATGTGGTCGGACATGAACGCCGTTGGCGATGAGCCCGCCCATGTCTGGCAGAGCGTCTCAACGGACGGCGGCCAAACATGGGGCGAAGAGGAGAAGATCTTCGAGACGCCCGCGCGCTGGGCTCAGCCGTCGGTTATACACTCGCCCGACGGGGAGCAATTGCTGATGTTGATGAGAGAAAACTCCCGCCAGTACAACTCCTTGTATTCGGTCAGCGACGATGACGGAGAAACCTGGTCCGAACCCGAGGAGTTGCCCGCTGCGTTAACCGGCGACCGCCACGTCATCCGGTACGCGCCCGATGGGCGGCTCGTGGTGGCGATGCGCGATCGCGCCGGTCAGGGAATCGCGGATTGGAATAGCCCCACCTACGGACATTACGCCGCATGGGTTGGCGCGTACGAGGACATTGTCGAGGGCCGGGAAGGCGGCTACCGCGTGAAACTGCTGGAATCCCACGCCGGCGCCGATTGCGGGTACTCCGGCTTGGAAATCCTGCCTGATGGAACCTTCGTGGCGACAACCTACGTGAAGTACCGCGCGGACGATCCCAACCATTCCGTGGTCAGCACCCGCTTCCGCCTTGAGGAACTGGACAACCGGATCGAGTAGGATTGACTCATTCTTGCCCGGATTCGGGGAGAGCCAAGCCGGAGCGGCTCTCCCCGAATCACTAGGGTTACTCGCCCATGACTTTGATCATGGCCCGTTTGCGGCGCTGACCGTCGAACTCGGCGTAGTAGACTTGTTGCCACGGGCCAAGGTCCAGCTTGCCATCCGTAATCGGGAGGATAACCTGATGATGCACTAGTAGATTCTTGAGGTGAGCGTCTCCGTTGGTTTCGCCGGTCCGGTGATGGCGATAGTCGGGGTCAAAGGGGGCCAACTGCTCCAGCCACTCGTCGATGTCTTGGATGAGCCCGGACTCCGCGTCATTGACATACACGCCGGCGGTGATGTGCATGGCGGTGACCAACACCATGCCCTCCTTGGCCCCGCTCTTGCGCACAACTTCCTCAACGGTGTTGGTGATGTTGATGTACTCGCGCTTCTCCTTGGTGTTGAACGTCAGATACTCCGTGGCGAATTTCATGGCGGTCTCCTTTTCTGTTGTACTGGATAGCTACCCTGTGTGGGCATGGGGGATTCACCCCGTGCTCTTTCAATGTGAAATGACAAGGATATCCCGTGGTTGTACCAAAATCGTGAGGGGTTATGGTAATTACGCGTGGGACTGGAACCATCCCCATGGGTTTTGCCACACTATGGAACCTGTTCCCGCTCCATTCCCCGTAACGGGCGCGGCGGGATAAACCGGGGGTACGAAAAGGATGGGGTTCCACGATGGAATATCGCAAACTCGGTAAGAGCGAACTCAAGGTGTCTGTGCTATCCTTCGGAGCATGGCAGATTGGCGATCCCAACTACTGGGGGCCGGGCGGTGGTGCGGAGGCGGACGCCGTTATCAAGGCCGCCATGGACGCGGGCATCAACTTCTTCGACACAGCGGAGTCCTATGGCGGCGGGGAGTCCGAGCGGCAGTTGGGCAAGGCCCTGGGAAACCGTCGCAAGGATGTTTGCGTGGCGTCGAAAGTCTCGCCCGAGAACTGCGCGCCCGGTAAGCTGCGCCAATCCTGTGAGGCGTCGCTTCAGCGCTTGGGCACGGACTACCTTGATCTGTATCAGGTCCACTGGCCCTTCGACGGCGCTGGCGCGGAGGATGTGTATCAAGAATTCGCGCGGCTTCAAGACGAAGGGAAAATCCGGTATATTGGGGTGTCGAACTTCGGGCCAATCGACCTCCTGCGGTCCGCCCTTCAGCATGCGCCGGTGATCTCCAATCAAATCGGCTACAATCTGCTTTTTCGCGCCATCGAATACGAGATTCTGCCGATGTGTCAAAGACATGGGCTGGGCATCTTAGCGTACATGCCCCTCATGCAAGGCTTGTTGGCGGGCCGGTGGAGCCGCGTCGAGGATGTCCCTGTCGTCCGGCGGCGCACACGGCACTTCGCTTCAAGCCGCGAACAGACCCGCCATCAAGAGGATGGCTGTGAGCAACTGCTCTTCAAGACGCTGGACGGGATAGCCCGTGTTGCGGAACATGAAGGAACAACCATGGCGACGCTGAGCTTGGCGTGGGTCATGGCGCGCCCTGGGGTCTCGTCCGTCATGGTGGGATGCCGCCGTCCGGAGCAAATCGAGCGCAACCTGGCGGCGGTAGGGGGCAAGCTGCGGCCAGAAGTCGTCAAGCAGCTTGACAAGCTTACCCATCCCGTTAAGGAGCACTTGGGCGCGAACGCGGACCTGTGGCAAGGCGGCGCGGAAAGCCGCATCCGGTGATTGCGGTTCCCAGCCGTCCGGGGCCGTGTGGGCGAAGAACCGCTTACAATTAAACGGAGGAAGTTTTTGTGCCGAAGCAACGCCGCATCATCGTCATCGGGCTCGATGGGGCCACGTGGGATCTCTTGAAGCCATGGATGGACCGGGGGCGCTTGCCCAATCTCAAACGCATGGTGGACGAGGGGGCGTCGGGAGAATTGCACTCCATCTATCCGCCGGAGACGCCCGCGGCGTGGCCTTCCTTCATGACGGGCAAGAACCCCGGCAAGCATGGCGTCTTTGATTTCCTCGTCTATGACCCGGAGTCCAAGACCGAGCGTCCCGTCAACGCGGGTGCGCGCCGGGGGCGGACCATCTGGGATTATCTCAATGACGCGGACAAGACCTCCCTCGTGCTCAACGTGCCCACCACCTATCCGCCGCAGCCCATTAAGGGCGCCATGATAAGCGGTTTCCTTACACCGGACGGAGCCCCGGATTACACGCACCCCCGGAATCTGGCGGATGAATTGGAGAAGGAGCATGGGCGGTATCCTTTGTTCTTCAAGACCATGTCCTTCGTGAGCGCGAGTTCCGAGCACAACGCCCGGCTCTTCCTTGATGAATGCGAGTGGATGGACAAGGTGAAGTTCGAAGTCGCCGAGAAACTCTGGGATCGCTACGAACCCGACTTCACCATGCTCCATATTTGGGGCACGGACCGGCTCCAGCACGAGCTGTGGAATCTCCTTGATCCGCAACATCCCCGCTACAATCCTCGCATGGCGGGAGAGTTCGGACCGCGCATCGAGGCCTACTACACGATGCTGGATGAAGGCATCGGCCGGCTGGCGGAGCGTGTCGAACCAGACGGCATGACCTTCGTCATCTCGGACCACGGTTTCGGACCGACCCACTACTTCATTGATCTTAATAGCTGGCTGTTGCGCGAGGGGTTCATCACCCTCAAGGATACCTTCAAGGTCAAGTTGAAGCGCTTGCTATGGGACATCGGCATCACCCCCTACAACGCCACGCGCATCGTGCAGCCGCTGCTGCGTTTCGGTACATGGTTTAAGGCGGGCGCGCCGGAAGCCGTTCTCCGCAAAACCTCTGGGGCGATCAATATCCCCGGCATGCTAAGCCTTGACGACGTGGATTGGGAGCGGACCCAGGCCTACGCGCCGTTTGGATGGAGCGGGATCTATATCAACACCCAGGGCATTCGCCCCAACGGCAGCGTGGATCCCTCGGACTACAACGCTATACGCGACCGCATCGTCGGGCGTTGGCGCGAACTCGTCAATCCCGCGACCGGCGCGCCCGTGGATGGTCCCGTCCACACAAACGAGGAGATGTACGACGGTCCTTTCTCGCCGTACGGGCCGGATATCATGCCCTTGCCCCTAGCGGAGAAGTACATGCCGGTGTGCTTCTTCGGTTTCGCCTCCAAGGAGCCCGTCTACCCCAACAACACCCTCTTCGGCAACCACCGGATGGAAGGTATTATCGCCGCATCGGGCAGGGGGGTGCAGCCCGGCGTCATCGCTCCAGCCAATCTCATGGACATGGCCCCGACCATTCTGCATCTCCTGGGGTTGAAGGCGCCGGATGACATGGACGGCAACATTCTGACGGAACTCATCACGCAGGAGGACCTCGAGGCCCATCCCCCGGAGACCCTCGAGATCGAGGTGGAAGATACCGGCGAGGAAGGCGTGGGTGGTCTCTGCGAGAAAGAGCGCGAGGAAATCCGGCGCAAACTCGAAGGGCTTGGTTATCTTTAGCGGGCGGCTGCTTGTCGCGCCAGCGCCAGGGGAACAAGGGAATGCGTTGCCGGAAGGGTTCGTTCAAGAAGCCGGAACGGTAGCTTGACACTGGGCCGGCGCATTTGTTATAAGTGGGGTGGCGTTGGGGCGAGCGAGTCCTTGTGCGCCCAAATGCTGGCGTAGCTCAGTTGGTAGAGCAACGGATTTGTAATCCGTAGGTCGGGGGTTCGAAGCCCTTCGCCAGCTCCAAGAATACGATTTTGCAATCCTTAACTTGTGTGGTGAGCTGCCCGAGCGGTCAAAGGGAACGGGCTGTAAACCCGTCGGCGTATGCCTACGAAGGTTCGAATCCTTCGCTCACCACCATTTTTATGATTTTAGAGGGAACAGTTCCGGGCGGGAATAGCTCAGTTGGCTAGAGCATCAGCCTTCCAAGCTGAGGGTCGCGGGTTCGAGTCCCGTTTCCCGCTCCA
>SKRY01000479.1 GCA_007118235.1 Candidatus Hydrogenedentota bacterium
ACTTGGTGGACCGGCCAGAACGCCGGGAGGAGGAACAAGTCCCCCGAGAGGCCCGGCTTCTGAACCGGACGTACGAGGCAGGCCAATATGAACGCGTCGTGCTCGATTTCGGGGCCTCCATTGAGAAAGACCAGATTCAGGTCAACCTATCCGGGCGCAACTACAGACGGCGCGCCACGCTGGAAGGGGGCAGCGATGGCGAGGACTGGGCCACCATCCGCGATGATGCCCTGCTGTTTCACATTTCCCGGCCGGAGGGGGCGTATGAAGTGGACACCATCGGGTTCCCCGTGAACACCTACCGGTACCTACGCCTGACCATCCACGCCATGCCGGCGGAAGAAGAACGGTTTGAGATACGCAATGCCGAATGCGTGCTGGTCCGGCCCGCCGAGGCCCCGCCCCTCATCGAGGTGGAACCTGCGGCGCGTGATATCGAGACGGATCCCGAGACGAACATAACGGCCGTCGAATTGGACCTGAACTACCGCAATCTTCCCGTGGACACCATCGAATTCGAGATTGCTGATCCCTACTTTCACCGGGCCTACGAGATTCTGGGGCGTAACGAAGAAACCATTGAGCAAGAACGGCGCACGGAGACCGGCCGGGAAACCGTTGAGCGGGAGGCGCCGTGGCGGTCCGTTGCGCGCGGCGTGCTGTACCGTATTCACGGCGAGGACGGCATTACGCGGGAAAACATGGCCCGTGACGCGCTGGATGCGCCGTATCGCTACCTGAAGATCCGAATCCGCAACGAGGACAACGCCCCACTGACGATCGCGGGCGTATCGGTCTGGCGCCGCGAACTTCCGGACTTGGTGTTTGAACAAGGCCCAGCGCAATCCTACACGCTGTATGCGGGTAATCCCGGAGCGGATGCTCCCCAGTTTGACCTCCCTCGCGCGGCCCCCGTCGCGTTGGCGGAAGACTGGCCCGAAGCCTCGCTGGGCCGCGCCGAATCCATTGCGCCGCCCGATCCCCTCGAACCCTGGACCGAGCGCTATCACGCGGTCATCTGGGTGGCGCTGCTGATTGCGGCTGGGGCCCTCGCGTTTGCGGTATACCGCGCCATGGGCAACCTCCGCTTGGAGGAAACCGAAGGCGGACAGGACCTGTAGCGAAACGGCGTGGCGCTTTAACGCGATTGCTGGGCGCTGCGTTGGAGGCGTTCCAGGGCTTTTCGGATGCGGCTGTGCAGTTTGAGCGGCCCGGGGGTTTTCTCCCAGCGGTACACGCTGTTGACAGAGACCTTCAGTTGCTGGGCGAATTTGGCGCCGCTTAACCCCAATTCCGTGCGAAGCGCCTTGATGTTTTCTCCCGTGAAGCCCGCGGTCTCGGCGGGAGGCGCCTTTCCCGGCTTTTGGCTCTGTCTCTTCTTGGCCTTGGCGGCGCTCTTCCTTGGGCTTGGCGCCTTTTTGGTCTTGGGCTTTGGTTCCGGAGGGGCCTCGGGCTGGGCGTCTCCGTCCTCGAGATCAATGCCAAAGATGCCGCTGAGTTCGCCATCGTCAAGCACATCGTCCCCCGCGGTTTCTCCCGCCGTGGGCAAGGCGAATTCCCCGGCGATCAGCTCTTGGGGATCAACGCCGCGCAACACAAACAGCAGCGCGGGCTGATCATCGAGGCGGTTGGCGACGCCATACAGGACCGCCGCGACGTGTTTGCACATGACGGCCCAGTCGGGACAAGAACACGAGAACCTGATTTCTCCGGGCTGGGGAAAGAGGCCGTCGTCCATGTCCGTGACGACGGTCATGACGTGATCCGAGAGTTTTCCCTGGAGCAGCTCAAGCATGGAGCCGATCTGTCCGCTGCACGCCTTTTTGATGGCTTGCCACTGCGGCTCCGGCAGGGGCTGAATAGTGATCCCGATATGGTAGAGGCTGGAGCCGCTGACGATGGCCTCGATGTTTCCGGGCGTCACGCCCAAATGGCACACGGAGCCATTTCGGACATAGGTGCGGCCCCTCGGGAGCCGGTTGGCGAAATCGGAAAAGGATTCGAGATGGTCCTTCCAACCCTTGCCCCAGAAACTGCGGCAGATAGTCCGCCCCTCGATCTGGATGGGTTCGACCGTCTTCCCCTGTTTTTCGAGCTTCCTAATGTGTTTGTTCGCCTTGGCCCGCCGTTCGGCGACGGGCACATAGCGCCCCCATCCTCTCATCACAATACCCCTTACACAGCCGCCCGGCTGATATCCAGACGGACCAGGTCGAGCAGTTCATCGTCCGGCAGTTCGGTCAGCGGGACTTCCCCGCTGGTGGACAGGATTTCCTCCGCCAATTGTTGCTTTTCCGATATGAGCGCGTCAATACGCTCCTCAATGGTGCCGCTTGACACAAACTTGTGCACCATGACATTGCGCTTCTGACCGATGCGGAACGCGCGGTCCGTGGCCTGGTTCTCCACGGCCGGATTCCACCAGCGGTCGAAATGGATGACATGCGACGCGGCCGTCAGATTAAGCCCCGTTCCGCCCGCCTTCAGCGAAAGGATGAAGAATGGCGGACCATCCTCGTCCTGGAATTGCTCCACCAGCGAACGGCGGGTCTTCACGGCCGTGCCGCCATGGAGCACGAGCCCGGGCCGCTTGAACACGCCCGTCAGGCACTCCGCCAAGGGGGCGGCGATCTCCCGGAACTGGGTAAACACGAGAACCTTCTCCTGCCGTTCCGCCAGCTCTTCGCAGATCTCCGCCAAACGAATCAGCTTCCCGCTCTTGTCCACGGAATAATCGGGGTCGCCGGTCAATTGGCTGGGATGGTTGCAAATCTGCTTGAGGCGCATGATCGTTTGCAGCACCAAGCCGCGCCGGGCGATGTTGTCCGCTGTTTCCAGCGACTTCTCCAGGTTCTGGACCGCGTTTTGATAAAGCTTCACCTGGGCTTTGGTCAAGTGACAGTAGGCCGTGGCCTCTGTCTTCTCGGGGAGGTCGTCGATGATGGAGCGGTCCGTCTTCAACCGCCGCAAGATGTACGGCCCCACGAGCTTCCGCAGCGGCGCGAACTGTTCCTTCGACCGGCTCTCCAGCGCCTTGACGAAATTCTGGAAGGCCTTCGCGGAGCTGAGCAACCCCGGATTCAGGAAATCGAACAGCGACCACAGATCGCCGAGCCGGTTCTCCAGCGGCGTGCCCGTCAGAGCGGCGCGCCCATCGGCTTGCAGTTTCTTCACGGCCTTGGTCTGGCGCGTGGAAGGATTCTTGATGGCCTGGGCCTCGTCCAGGATCACGAAACGCCATTGAACATCGGCGAGCCAGGTCTGCCGGGTCAGCATGGCGTAGGTCGTGATGGCGAGATCCGTACCTTCCAGACGGCGCCGTGGATCCTCGGCGATCTTGGCTAGGGCATCCTTGCTCGTACTCGCGGGATGAAGAAACAGGAGGGACAGGTCCGGCGCGAACCGTTCGGCCTCGGCGCGCCAGTTGCTCATGAGCGAGGCCGGCACGACCAAGAGCGACGGCTTCCGCCCGGTCTTGGGCTGTTCCTGCCGGTCCGCCAACAGCAAGGCCAACATTTGGAGCGTCTTGCCCAGTCCCATGTCGTCGGCCAGACACGCGCCCAACCCGAGCCCCGTCAGCAAGCGGAGCCAGGCCACGCCTTCCTTCTGATAGGGCCGCAGCGTGGCGCGCAACATCCCGTCCACCTCCGCTGGCTCCAACCGCCTGGGATCGCGCAGGGCCTCCAGTGTTTCCCGTAACGCCCCGCCCGCTGACACATCGAGCCACGGCCGTTCTTCCTCGAACTCGGCCTCCGAGGAGAGATCCTCGGCCGCCCCCGCCAGCAGGCGCATGCCCCGCACGAAATCAATGCCGTCCGCGCCGGCTTCTTGCCGCAGCG
Organism: Candidatus Hydrogenedentota bacterium; assembly: GCA_007118235.1. Taxonomy (GTDB): domain Bacteria; phylum Hydrogenedentota; class Hydrogenedentia; order Hydrogenedentales; family SLHB01; genus SKRY01. Next base: position 3,840 of record SKRY01000479.1, read on the forward strand.
ACTCCAGATGCGTGAGGGCCTGTTGAAGCTTCTCCCGGTCGACCTCAACCCATTGCCCCTTCACCATGACGAGGCCGTCCTCGCCTTCGAGCAGCGCCTTGATATCTGCCTCGGACAACTCTTCGTCGCCCAGCATCACGCGGGCGTCGAAATCGAGCATGGCGTCCGTGCCAAAGCCGCTCTTGACGTCGCCAATCGTGGCGGAGACCCGGGGCCGGGGCCGTTTCCTCCACCAGTTGGGCGTTTGAATGGAAAGGCCGCTGGCTTCGAGTTCCGGGGCGTCTTTCAGGAATTGGTAGGCTTGTCCGGGCGTCCACGCCAAGGGACGGTAAATCGTTCCCGCGTTCACCATTTCCTTGACCCACGGACACCGTTCGGCGGCCTCATTCACGGGAGAGAGTAGTTTGATAAGGGCGGCCTTGTTCTTCGCGCCCGCATATTCTTCGAGGGCCTTGCCCAAGGAGCGGTGCTTGAGCCGCCCATCCGCGCCGAGGCCAGCGGTATACGTCGCCATGAAGGCGAAGGGGCGGTCGGGGTGATTCCTATTCTCGGCGAGATGAAAGCAAACCCGGCCGACCTGCTTCCATTTTGGGGCGTGGGTTTCCAGGAATTCCTGAAGTCCCGCGGGGCCAGGCGCATTCTCGCTTACCCACGCGCCAAACGCCTCCCAGATGGTCCGCAAGGTTTCGCCGGAAAGATACTCGCCGCCTTGCATGGGGGGCGCCATGACCGCCCAATGCGCGCATTCGTCCTCGCTGGGGGGCTCGACCTCTAGGGATTCGGCCGAGGCGGGGATGTGGCACAAAGCCGTGAGATAGCGTTCGGCCCATTCCTGCCAATAGCGCGGCACTGGTTCGGTTCCCGTCTCCGCCTTGCTTGCGGCGAGCCGGAACAGCCCCTCGCGCCAGTCGCGCTCGAACCCCTGTTCAACGGCCCTTAGCGCGGCCGGAACCTCGCATTCTTCTGGCGCTGGTTCCCATCGAAGGTGGCCGGCGGGGGTTAAACGGATCGTGCTCATGGAGTTTTCCCGTCGGGGTTGGAATGGATTGGATATGACAAGGACGTTGAACCTCCGCTCCGCAAGGTTAAACGCCCAAGACTATAACTCAGTGGAGACGGGTTGGTCCAACATCGCTTCAGTTCTCCGCGCCTCCATCAAGAAAAGAATTAAGAGGAAATAATGTATTGCGATTCCATGGGTGCGGCATGCAGCAACACGCCTTTTTTGAACCAGGGCGGCCGCCTTCGCTACACTAGGCGGACAGAGGGGCGCTCCTCATCCACCGGGAGCCCCTTGGGTCACGCATCCGGGCAATACGAATGCGATCTCGCTGAGCATACCACCGTCAAGAGAGGCGGAACCCCCACTGTGTCCAGTGCTTCCGAATATGTCTATCTGAGTCTGGGATCCAATCTGGGCGATCGAACCGGAAACCTTGCGGCCGGTTTGCGCGCGTTGGACGCGCGGGACGCGGTGCGGGTCGTCGCGGTTTCGCAGTGCTATGAAACGGAGCCCATCGGCGTGATCGACCAACCCCCTTTTCTCAACATGGCCGCGGCGGTGGAGACCGCGCTTGAGCCGCTTGAACTGCTTGATGTGGTCAAGGCGGTGGAGGTCGAGGCGGGCCGCGCGCCGGGTGTGCCCTGGGGACCGCGCATCCTTGACATCGACATCATCCTGTGGGGCGATCGGATTGTGGAAACCCCGCCGTTGCGGGTGCCTCATCACGAATTTCGTCACCGGGCCTTTGTGCTTACGCCGTTGGCGGAGATTGCCCCGGAGATCGTGGATCCAGTGTCGGGCCGCACCGTCGGGGAGCTTGCGGCCAATCCCGCCCTGGAAGGGTGGGTGTCGAACATCGGCGCATTGGCGTGCTGATTCGCTCCGCTTGGAGCCCCGCCAGGTGTTGTTGCCCAAGAAAGATAGACGGACGCGATGGCGGCTTTCCCTTCAACGTCAAGAAAGGAATGAGACATGTCCAGGGTTCTTATACCCATCGGGGACGGCACCGAGATGATGGACACGCTGTACCCCTTGTTCCGGTTGGCGGAGGAGGGGATCGAAGCTGTCGTGGCGGGTCCGGCGGCGCGTGTGTACAACGGGGTCGCCCATGAGATCCCGCCCAACGCCATGGTTCCGTGGGATATCACCCAGGAGCGGCCTTCGTATCACATTCAGGCGGCGGTGGCGTTTCGCGACGTGGAGCCGGAGGCGTATTCCGGGCTGTTTCTTTCCGGAGGCCGGGCGCCGGAATACCTCCGCTACGACGAGGAGCTGCTGCGTATCACCCGGCATTTTCTTGATGCCGACAAGCCGATTGCCGTTGTCTGCCACGGCATCGAAATCCTTGCGGCGGCGGGAGGCCTCAAGGGCGGCCGCAAGGCGGCGACGGTGGCCAAATGCGAACTCGATGTCACCCAATTCGGCGGCGTGTATGTCAATGAGGCGTGCGTGGCTGATGGAAATATCGTCAGCGCGAGAACCTGGCACGATTACGGCTCGGCGTTCTTCAAAGTGTTCATAGGGAAGCTAAGGGATGGATAACGTGGCTCCCAACGGTGTACCGGCAAGGGCGCCGTCACGGTTCAGGAGGAAAGCCTCATGGCGCGTGTGACCGCGCTCACGTTGCGCGAGAAAAAACAATCGGCCGAGCGAATCACCGTGCTCACGGCTTACGATTTCCCCACCGCTCAACTCATGGAGGAGTGCGGGCTTGATTGCATTCTTGTGGGGGATTCGTGCGGGCAAGCTGTTATGGGGCGGGCGGACACCCTCAGCGTCACCATGGAGGAAATGCTCCATCATGTGCGCATGGTGTCGGCCGCCGTTCACCAGCCTCTCGTGGTTGCGGACATGCCCTTCATGTCCTATCAAGTAAGCCCGGAGCAGGCCGTGACGAACGCGGGCCGGTTCGTGGCGGAGGCTGGCGCTCAATCCGTGAAGCTAGAAGGTTCGGCCCGCGGTTTTGGCCCCGCCATCGAACGCATCCTCAATGCGGGGATTCCGGTCATGGGGCACTTGGGCCTGACGCCGCAACGCATTCATCAGCTCGGCGGGTACAAGGTGCAGGGCCGCTCTAGGGATGCGCGCGAGCAATTGGTGCGCGACGCCCGGGAATTGCAGGCGCTGGGGTGTTTCGCGCTGGTGCTCGAGGTCGTGCCGGCGGATCTCGCGGAGGAAATCACCGCAGCCCTCGACATTCCCACCATTGGCATTGGCGCGGGTCCGCACTGCGACGGCCAGGTGTTGGTCACGCACGACATGCTTGGGTTTGGGCGGCGCGCGAAACACGCCAAAGTCTACGCCGATCTCCGCTCCGCCATGGGCGAGGCGCTCAAAGAGTACGTGAACGAAGTGAAGAGCGGCGCCTTTCCAGGCGAGGAACACAGCTTTTCATGAGGATTTTGGAGTCAGCCGGAGCCATGCGCGCCTGGAGCGCGGAGCAGCGGGAAGCGGGCCGGCGGGTCGGCTTTGTCCCCACCATGGGAGCCCTCCACGAAGGCCACGCCAGCCTGATACGGCAGTCGGTGGCCGATTGCGACGTCACGGTCATAAGCATATTCGTGAACCCCGCTCAGTTCGGCCCGAACGAGGATTACGAGCGTTATCCGCGCACCTTCGAAGCAGACAAGGGCATGGCGGAAGAGCTTGGCGTGGACGCCATCCATGCGCCCGATGCCCAGGCGATGTATCCCGCGGATTACGCCACCTACGTTGATGTGTTAGGTCCATTGACCGAAACATTGTGTGGCCGGTCGCGCCCAGGCCATTTTCGCGGCGTCGCCACGGTGGTGGCCAAACTCTTCAACGCCGTGCAGCCTCACCGGGCCTATTTCGGCCAGAAAGACGCCCAGCAACTGGCGGTGATCCGGCGAATGACGCGGGATCTTGACTTTGGAATCGAAATCGTTGGGCTGCCGATTGTGCGCGA
>SKRY01000254.1 GCA_007118235.1 Candidatus Hydrogenedentota bacterium
ATCCGGTTGTTCACTCGCCAACGCAATTCCGGCTCGTGTCATGGATGCCGTTAAGGCCGCCGCCGAAGCCGTCTTCAGGAACCGTCTGCGTGTGTATTTCTTCATGTCTCCGTTCTCCCTTCACTGGTGTTGCGGACCGGGCAGTGGGCGAACTGAATCGCTCCTTTTCCCGTGGGTGCTGGTGCATCTTAGAGCCCATCCGCAAGAAGTTCAAGTCGGCTCATAATTCGGTAATTTAACTTCAGCAAAGAACTTGATCTGTTTCGGAATTAATGCTAGCATGCTTAACATATCATGAAGTACATTACCATACCCTTATTTTCGTATATTTGGGGAAAATTTGAATAATCACCAGATCGCAATCCCGATTTACTGTGGTTTGTACACTCATCCACCACGGGATGTGTGTTTACCCTAGGAACAACGGCGGTGAAAGGGGGTGATGAATGGCGGATAAGCGGGTGAGGTGTGGGCGGCGGCTCCTGTAGAGCCGTGGGCGCGCCCAGGTTCTTTCGGGAAAGAGCAATTCGAGGAGATTAGTGAAATGAGCAGCAAAAGGCAAGGGTTTACTCTGATCGAGCTACTGGTGGTGATCGCTATCATTGGCATCTTGGCGGCGATCTTACTGCCCGCTCTGGCCCGCGCGCGGGAAGCGGCCCGGCGCGCGAGCTGCGCGAACAATCTGCGCCAGTTTGGGCAGATCTTCGCGATGTATGCGAACGAGAGCCGGGGCGAGTATTTCCCCCCGAAACAGAATCGATACATCAATGTCTTCACCGGCGCGCTGGGATTCGCTGGCCAGGCCATTTATCCAGACTATTGGACCGACATCAGCCTGAAGGTGTGCCCATCGGACGCCAGGCCGGGAGATATCGGCCTGGATGCGGATCTAAACGCCCAATTTCGGCAGCTCACACAGCAGGATCCCTACAACGACGGGTTGTCCAGGGACATCGAGGCTGCGTTTCTGTCACATCCCATTTCTTACGTGTACCTCTCTCACGCCACGCGCACCATTTCCCAGATCTGTGATTACGCCAACATTGATCACTGGGATTACCGGAATCACGTGCGCCAGACCATTGCGCCCGCCGATATTCAGGCGCGCGGATGGCCATCGGAATGGGAGGGAGCACACCGGGCGCCCTTGAACTACTTCAAAGCGGACCTGAACGCCGGCCAGTACCGGGGGATCAATTACAACTTCGACAGCGCCAGATATAACCTGGATGACGACGGAAGCCCCTTGCCTGAGACCTATTCGCGTCTGCGTGATGGGATTGAGCGGTTCTTCATAACCGACATTAACAACCCCGCGGCGGGCGCCGAGGCCCAGAGCAGCATCGCCGTCTTGTTTGACTACTTCGCCACGCAGGACCTGCCGCCTTGGGCCGACGACTGGGACAAGGCTGGCGGCGGCATGGGCACCACCCAGCAATTCAATCACATCCCGGGCGGGAGCAACGTGCTCTATATGGATGGTCACGTGGAATTCGTGCGGTTCAACGAAAGCTATCCCGTTCAATGGTTGCAAGAACGCGACCACACGTTCCCCAACGGCATCTCCGCCGGAACTCAGGCGCACACCATCCTCCCCTTCGCGGGCGGCTGGGGCTAAGACTCCGATGAATCCAACGCCCCAGGATCAGGAGGCGTGAAACCGATCCAAGAGCCGGGCTCGCGTATGTCGCGCGAGCCCGGCGAATCATGTGCCAAACGGGAGCGAATATGCACCAGAGGCAGAACGGCGAAGCAGCCGCGAACGCGTAGGGATCAATGTTTTTATTTTTGCCGGAGCCGCACTGGAAACGCGGCCTAACGGGGAATCAGACTTATCCTCACACAACGCCAAACGCGAGGTGTCTTATGAAGAACCGAACTCGAACGCTTTTTTTCACACGTGCGATTGTAATCGTCATCACTTTGGCGGTGGCGATATGTGGGACCTTGGCCGGCGCTCAATCAGAACCCGCGGTCTCCGCCTCCACAACGGAAGGCGCCGCGTATGGGGATTGGCCTCAATACGAGCAGAACCCCTTCCGCATCCCGATAACCATTCCGCTGTGGTCCGGTAACCAGTATCGCAACGACAAGGGCGGCCTTGTCATTCATGATGTCACGGGCGATGGGCTCAAGGATTTCGTGATCAGCTTTAAGGAGGGTCCTGAGCAAGACGACAGCGGGGACGCCTACATCGGGGTCTACAGCCATCACGGGGAAGAAATCTGGGCTGAACAGGTCGATATGCGCCTGAACATGAAGGCCGAATACGCGGGCTTGCCCGGCCATTTCGGTCCTGGCTTCTATATCGCCGACATTGATGGCGACGGCCGGCCGGAGTTGCTGCACATTGACACGTCGGATCGGCTGGTCATACGTGACGCCCGCACAGGCGCCGTGAAGAGAACAGGCGCGGTGGAGCTACCCGAAGGCGGCGGCCGATGGGGAGGCATGGTGCAGGTCTGCAACTTCCGGGGCATGGGTATGGTGGACGCTCTGCTCCAAGCTGAGTACGAGGGCGGCGACAGCAGGAATGCGCCGGATCCCCATAACCCCTTCCATCGCCTTACCGCCGTCAAGCTGGATTCTTACGAGGATGGCGAATTCGAGGTGCTGTGGCACAACACCGATTACATTGGCGGCCGCCACTATGGCGCTCGGGCGATGGATCTCACGGGCAACGGACGCGACGACATCGCCGGGGCGGTAATCGTAAATCACGAAGGGAAAATCGCGCATGAATGGCGGTTGCCCGAAGAGGGATTCGCGCACTACGACAGCATCAAGGTTCAAAATGCCCGGCCCGACCTGCCCGGCCTGGAGGTCTTCGTGATTACGGAGGGCGGCGAAGAGTGGGTCGCCATGGTAAACCACGACGAGGGCGTAGTATACCGCAGCAGCTTCCAGAATGAGGAGCCTCAAAAAGGGGCAGTGGGACAATTCGATCCCGAGCGGCCCGGACTCGAGAGCTGGTGGGCGAACAAGGAGAGCAATTACCGGCATCCGTTTGTGTTCGATTCCAAGGGCGAGTTGATCGCGGCCTACGACTTCAAGAGCAAGTTCCCCCCGGAGGGCCAGGAACGAGACTGGTCAACGGGCTCCACGACATTCATTGACTGGAAGGGAACCGAAACGCAACAAGCCTTCATGCGGGGAAGATACGATCACCCCTCGTTGGGCGGAGTCGCCAATCCCGTCATCTTTGATCCCATGAACGGCGAAATCATCGAGTGGTTTGATACGCCAGTTCGCCAATGCTTCCCCGCGGATGTCTCGGGAGACTATCGCGAAGAAATCGTCGGCATCGACGGCGAGACCAACGAACTCGTGATTTGGTGGAACCCGGAGCCCAACGAGCGGGAGCGGCCGCGCTATTGGAATCATCAATGGTACCGGGTGGCCATGCAGATCATGGATGCATATTCGGTGAAGTGAAAAGGCCGGCGGCGGCTTACGGCTCGCTATCGCGCAATCCCGCCCGCCACACCATGGCGTGGTGAATCATGGGAGCACGGCCCTTCCTCACAGGCTTGGGGAAGGGCCGTGCTCAGCTTATATGGCGTCCAACGGGGGGCCGCTTTGCAGCGCGCCATCTCAAAGAGAGCGCGGTGCGCGATGATTTTGGTTCAGTCCGCCGATTGGGGAATGCCCGCCGGTTCGGCGAAATGGCCAAGCAGCTTGCGAAGATTGGCGGCGCCGGTGGGCTCCTCGGCTTGCCAGGGGACCACGGCGGCTCGTGGGGCGAGTTCATCGCGCACTTTGGCGATCTGCTCTACTTCGGCCTCGGCCCGCCGCGCGAGCAAGGGATCGCTCGGCCCGGCCGCCGCCAGACTCGCGTTCACCACCCAACCCCAGGGTTCGATGCTAGCCCGGCGCAGATCGGCTTGGAGCTGAGCCGCCTCAAGAACAGGCGTGGTCTCGGGGAGGGTGACCAGGATCATGCGGGTGCGCTCGGGATCTTGCAGACGCATCATCGGGGTTGTGACCTTCATGCCCTCCTTCTGATGCCGCATCATCTCGCGATGATACGCGCCCGTGCTATCGAGCAGCAGCAGGGTATGGCCCGTGGGCGCCGTGTCCACCACCACGAAGCGCCGGCCGCCTTCGCGGATGACCTTCGAGAAGGCTTGGAACACGGCCACTTCCTCCGTGCAAGGGGAGCGGAGATCTTCTTCAAGCAAGGCCCGGCCTTGGGCGTCGAGGTCTTTCCCTTTTGTCTCCAACACGTGTTGGCGGTAACGCTCGGTCTCCACGGCGGGATCGATGCGGCTGATTTCCAGATTTTTCATGTCGTCCGATATGGTTTGCGTCACATGGGCCGCCGGATCCGTGGTGGTGAGGTGCGTGTCGTGGCCGCGCTGGGCCAGCTCCGCCGCAATGGCCGCCGCGATGGTGGTCTTGCCCACGCCGCCTTTGCCCATGACCATCACGAGGCTCTTGCCGGCCGCCTCGAGTTCGTCCACGAAACGGCCGAGGGAAGGGAGGTCCTCCGGCGGCGCGAACGCGCCATTGCTTGGGAGCGGCGCCGCAGTGGGACCTTCGAGCAAGGCCCGGAGCGCGTCCGCGCCCAGGATGTTGCCGGGTTGCAAGGGAACGTGATCCGATGGCAATCCGCGCAGTTCCGGGGGCATCTCATCCAGCGCCGTCTGGCTGCGCTCGGCCCAAGCCGCCGCCAGAGGATCGCTGGGATCCGCCGGTTCGAACACGCCGTTGATGATGAGGTGTTGATTGCGCAGGCCGAGCGCTTCCAACTCTTGGCGGGAGCGTTCGGTTTCTTCCAAGGCCATCCGCTCGGGGCGGGCCACCAGGACCAGCTTCGTGCGGACGCCGTCGCTCAAGGTGTCCACGGCGTTGCTGTACTGCTCGCGCTGTTGGTCCAAGCCAGACAACGGGCCAAGACAACTGGCGCCGCTCTCGTTGGAATCAAGGAAACTCGTCCAGGCCCCGGGCAGCTTCAACAGACGCAGGGTGTGCCCCGTAGGCGCCGTGTCAAACACAAGGTGATCGTAGGACGATGTGTCCGTCCCCGAGGTGAGGATGCGCGTGAAGAGGTCAAAGGCGGCGATCTCCGTCGTGCAGGCTCCGGAGAGCTGCTCCTCCATGCTCTTCACGGCGGCTTCGGGCAACGTCCCCCGCACGGGTCCGATTACCTTTTCGCGGTAGGTCTCGGCCGCCTTTTCGGGATCAATGTTCCGCGCGCGCAGATTCTCCACGCCCGGGATGGGTGTTGGATCTTCTCCTACCTCGGCTTCAAAGACGTGAGACAAGTTCGATGCGGGATCGGTGCTTACCAAGAGCACCGAACGGCCCTTGTCCGCCAGCCAAACCGCCGTGGCGCAAGCGAGTGACGTCTTGCCAACGCCGCCCTTGCCGGAAAAGAACAAATACCGTGGCGCCTCATCTATCCATTTCATGGGAATACCTTTATCTTCTGCCATCGGTTGGCCGCGTTTCGGAAATCTGTGGAAGACTTCAGCAGGAGCCGCCCCCACAACAGCCGCCTCCATCATCGGATGTCTCGCCGACCAAGCGTTCCTCGGCCTTCCGGAGCACGGTGCGATGAGAGGCGTCCTTTACCGCCAGGGCCATGTTGACCGCCCGAATCATGTCCTCTTCCGAGATGCCCAGTTGCTGGGCTTGCTCGTAGTGTTGCTCAAAGCACGTCTCGCAATTGGCCGCTATCGATGCGCCCAAGGCGATGAGTTCCGAGACTTCCCGCGTGACCAGCGCGCGGCTGCGGCTGGATTGATCCGTCCCCGAAGGCCCGGCCGCCTGTTCATGACCGTTCGCCAGCGCCAACAATGCCTCCCGGTTCGGGTAGGTCCCCTGGCTCCAAATGGCGCCATCCACCACGATGACGGGCAGCGCGTTCATGTCCTTCGAGATTGCCTCAAGCACCTCCGGATTGTCCGTGAACGCGTTGGGCTCCTGCGCCATGTTGTGCCGTTCCACTTCAATACCGGCCTCACGTAATGCATCCAAGTCCGCCGAGAACTGCGTCAGCGCCGCGTCCGGATCCGGACCGCACACGCCCGTCGAACAACACATCGGCGGATCGTACACTTCAACCTTGCTCGCCATGACTAAATCTTTCTCCTTTGCCGCGGTACGCCGCCCGGGTTGGCCCCACGCGGAAATCAGGTTTCATCACATTACTTCGCCATGTAACGAAATGATAACTGATATGCCGTCCGCTGTCAAGCCTCACACCTTCGAAAGACGGCGATAGAGAGCGGATTGTGGCATATTTCACATTATGGCTGGTTCGTGAGGCGGCGTGTGAAGGCGTTCAGGTCTGGATTGCGAACAACATGCGTTCTTAGTCGAACAGACAAGGTCCGGTTAGGCTTGTTGAACACTGCGTGACACGAATGCCGAGAATAGCCGGATGCCAGGGAGTCCGCGTTCCGCAAGCAATCCGCGCCGGGCGAAGCTCTGCGTTATGGAGCTGGCCACGAATGGGAACGGCGTTTCCCACTCCCAAGATGGGCGCGTAACAAAATGAGGGACGGGTGTTGTGGGGAAATGAGGCGGGCGGCGCGCTAACCCCGGTTGGGGACGCTTAGACCAGGGCTTAGTGACGCGCGTCGGGCGCGCCGCGGCGGTCCATGTAGATGCCAGCGCCTTTGCGGCTGGCCTGGGCCATGTTCCGGATTTGACTAAGGACCTCGAAGAGCTGCTGGGGCGACAGAAAATCGCGCTCATCCCGGAACGTCACGCAGAACATGATGTCCAGCAACGGCGCGCCGCTCGGTTTCTCTTGTTGGTCTATCGCCTCCTGATAACTCCCATGGCGGCCCAAATCCGTGTAGAGGGTTTCAAGATTCTTGCGCCACTGTTGCGTGGCGGTTTCACAGAAGGCTTGGGCGTCTTCCGGAGGCATGATGCACACGAAATGGCCGCTTCCCATGTGCCCCACAAAGAAATCCGTGATGGCCCCGCCGGCCTTCACCAAGAGTTGGCCCAGCCGGGTAACGGCTTCCTGTCGAGCCTGTCCTCCGCAGCGTTGCGCGAAGTCCCGCAGGGAGGGCAGCTCCACGTAGGCGACCGCGAACCGTTTCTGGTCGCAGATTCGCCTCTGCAATTCCCGTTTGGTATAGACGGCGCTGGGAAGATTGGTCAAGGGATCCGTGACTTGGGCCTCGCTGCCGGAGCGCAGAAGAGCATCAATCCGCTGAATGAGGTTGGTTATGTCGAAGGGTTTGGAAACATAATCGTCCGCCCCTTGCGCCAGCCCGTGCTTCATCTCCTCTTCGCTGTTCATGGCCGAAAGCACGAGAATGGGAATGGTGTAATAGTCCGGGTCGCGGCGCAGTTGGCGGCAAAGCTCGAAGCCCGACATTCCGGGAAGCATGATGTCGAGCACAATAAGATCGGGCGGGGCGCTCTTGATGTGCTCCATTGCCACCTTTCCCGAGCGTTCCCATACACACTCATGGCCCGCGCTCCGGAGACGTTGGCTAACGAATTCGGCGGTCTTCCGATCGTCTTCGAGGATCAAGATCCGGGCCATGCTCACTCCCAGGGTATGCCACGGGTTCACGGCGTGGTGGGCGAGGGGGGACTTGAACCCCCAATCCCATTCGGGCAGCGGATTTTAAGTCCGCCGTGTATACCAGTTCCACCACTCGCCCTGGAGTGATGCCAACAAGCCCCACGCACCCTTGCCCAAATATCCGGCGTTGATGAATGAAAGCTGGAGGCGGCACCCGGACTCGAACCGGGAGTACAAGGCTTTGCAGGCCTCTGCCTTACC
>SKRY01000428.1 GCA_007118235.1 Candidatus Hydrogenedentota bacterium
CGAAGCCATGATTGAGACGTTTGTCGAGGCGGTGCAACCCTTTGACCGCGCGGGCGCCTACACGGTGGATGGTCCAGGCAGCCTGCTGGTCGAGCGCTACAGCGGATGCTATCAGAACGTGTTGGGCCTCCCCCTCGTGCGTCTAGACCGTCTGTTGGAATCCATCGGCCTCTCCCTATTCTCGTGCGTCGACTCGCAACGCGCCACGTTTCTGTAGATTACTTGAATACACGCTGAATGGTCTGTTACACTTGGGAGCCCTGAGAGAGAAGTGCTTCGCGCGTTTCGGATGTCTCCATACGGCGGGGTCCAAGAGTTTTTCGATTCAGCCCCGGTTGGGGTAAACGCGCGATCTTTTCAACGTTCACTATCTGGGAATCCTTCTCCCCGTCCCGTAGGGTCACATGGCTTGGCGGCTCCGTGCTTGGGTATTGGTGACGGCGGCGGCAACAGGGGAACGGATTCGGATTCAAGGGAGAAAAGTCATGGCGAGAGTGTGTCAGTATAGTGGTAAACGCCCGCACGTCGGCAAACGCGTCGTGCGGCGGGGTAAGGCCAAGCGCGAGGGCGGCATCGGTCAGAACGTAACCGGCATCACCAAGCGCCGGTGGAAGCCGAACTTGCAGAAGATTCGCGTGGTCGATGAAAACGGGACCGTGCGCCGGGTGCGCGTGTGCGCCCGTTACATCAAAGCTGGCAAGTTTCAGAAGGCCACACGGGCCAACAAGCGTTCGGGCAGCGGAAAGGCTAAGGCGGCCACCGCGTAATCGCCAATCGCCGGCTCAGGACGCTGCCCGACAGAACAACATCCCCCTTAATCCCCCTTCCAAGGGGGAATTTTCCATCCAAAGCGGCTACGGCGGGGGAGTTGTGATTCACCCAACAGGTGAACCAACTGATTCCCCCTTTGAAGGGGGTGGTCCGAAGGGCCGGGGGATGTAAACGCCCCGCACACCGCCTTATCCGGCGATTGAGCGTAATCGCGCCGCTTGTTCCGAGGGATAGGGATCTGTTTTGCGCCGCTGGATGGGGTGAAAGCCCCGGACGGCGGCGCTTCTTCTGTTGCGTTCAAGGCTGCCGCGCGTCAGCGGTCATCCCTCAAAATTTGCAGCGTCATGACGCGGCCGACGATATGCCGCGCCCGGATGCGGAAGCCATCGTACGAGCGGCCGGAAACACTGTCGGTGAGATAGGCCATCGAACCGCTGAACGGCAAGTGGATCCGCGCGTGGGACGCTCCCCGGTATAACACCTCTGCTTCGGCGCGGGAGGCCCACTCAAGCGCCTCGAGCACCTGCCGCAGTTCCTCCTCATGCTCCACGTCTTCCAAGGTCACCCGGATGGCCCCGTTGGCGTCCGTCTCGAACGCCGCCAGCACCAAGGCGATCAAGGCTTCGCGCGTGGCCTTGGCGCAGGCGTCTTCCAACGCTTGCGCGCCCGCTTGCCGGGGGTGCGCCCCGTGGACAATCGCCTCCGTCTCGATGGTCTCGATGATCTCGCCACCCGCGGCGCGGAGCACGCGCATGTCCACCGTGGCGTGAACCGCCACCACGTTGGCGCCCACGGACTCGCCAATCCGTTGGCGCGTCTCGCCATACAAGACCACCTCGGCCCCGTGCGTGCGGCCCAGGCGGGTCATCCCCTCCGCGTCTCCTTGAAGAAAGGCGTAAAGCTCTCCGGTGTCGTGGAAGGCCTCCAATTCGCTCCAGTCCACCTCGGGGACATCGTTCGCCTTGAGAAACTCGCGGAAATGCCTCATCGATTCGTTCCAAGGCTCGCCGAGAAACGGCCCGTCATCAAACGGATAGTCCGCGGTTAGCACAAGCGTGGTGGGAAACTCATGCAGATCTTGGAGGATGATTTCCGCGGCGTCCCGCCGCAATTGCTCCTCGTTGACCTTCGCTTCAATCGATACCCACGTCCCGTCGTCCTCTTGGCGCTCTTCTTGAAGCCGGAAACTGTACACGTAGGCGGGGGCCGAGTCGATGATTTGGCGGAGGAGACTGAAGTCGCGGGTGGGAATGAACTCTTGGAGCACCTTGAGCACGGCCTCGCGTTGCGCATCGTCGACCGCCATGGTGCGGGCGTCAGCGCCCGCGCCCGGGGCGTTACCCTCGGCGGAGACCGCCGTCAACTTGTCCTCATCAAGTCCCGCCGCGAGACTCAGCGGCAGACACACGAGGAATACCGCGGCGAGGGCGCACGTAAACCGCGCGCCATTTGGCCAAGACATGGACCGCATCATCGCATCGTAACCCAACACTGGTCCAAGAGGAGGCCTTGTCCGGCCAGAAACTCGTCCGGGCGTTCCCATGGGCTGGACGCAGCCATTCCGTTTCCCTGACGCAAGCGGGCGTCCTTAGTTCCGGGCTTGCGCGATCAGGATCAAGCGAATGAGTTGGAGCGCCGCCATCGCCGCCGCCGCCACATAGGTCATCGCCGCCGCGTTGAGCACTTTCTTCACGCCGGCAAGTTCCTCTTCGTTCACGTAGCCGCCCTCGGACAGGGCCGCCAACGCGCGGCTGCTCGCGTTGAATTCAACGGGCAGGGTGATGACGGTGAAGAACACCGCCACGGTGAACAACATGATGCCGATGTGCATCAGCACGGAAACGGCCGGAATGAACAGCCCCCCGAAGAACAGGGGAAACGCCAGCGTGGAGCCGAATTTGCTGACGGGATACGCCACGTTGCGCAACACCAATGGCCCATAGGCCTCCTTGTGCTGGATGGCGTGGCCCACCTCGTGCGCGGCCACCCCAAGCGCCGCCACGCTGCGGCCTTGATAGACGCCTTCGGAAAGGCGCAACGTCCGGCTCGTGGGATCATAGTGGTCGGTCAATTGGCCTGACGTCATCTCGAGCCCACAGGCCAAACCTTCGCTGTTCTGTGGATCGTCGCTGAGCGGGATATCCGCGTCGCGCAGGATGGCCGCCGCCACCTTCGCGCCGGTCATCCCGGAGCGAACGGGAACCTTCGAGTACTCTTTATAGGTTGAACTGACCTTCCACTGCGCCCACATCGCGAACAACAGGGCCGGGATCACCAGGACAATCGTGGGGTCAAAAAAAAGAGGCATCATTGTTCGGTTACTGCTCCTTCGATGGCTTGGAATCCGTCGGTGTTTCGCCCCCGGCGCCCTTTTGTGCAGGCGAACTCATGGAGCATCGTCCATTCACCTGGGCGCCGTCCTCGATTACGATCTGCTTGGCGCGAATGTCACCGGTGATCTGGGCTGTCGAGCAGACATGGAGAAGCCCGCCGCAAATCACATCGCCATCGATCCGCCCTGCGGCGGTGAGACTCTTTCCGGCGAGCACATCGGCCTTCAGCCGGCCGCTCTGGCTCAGCACGAGTTCGCCGCTGCACTCCACCTTGCCTTCCACCAGCCCTTTCACCTCACACTTCGCCGCCTGGATTTTACCTGATATGAGCGCGTTGGCGCCGAGGGTCAGGGGGGCCTCCACGAACACATCGCCCTGGATGCGCCCATCGATTTCGGTTTCCGCCGGGCTCGAAAGCGACCCATCCACGATAACGCCCTCGGGGATGGTCATCTTCCGGGGGCTAACGTACTGCGCCCGCCGGATGGCCAAATCATCGGCGGTGACGTGTTCGCCCACGCTGATGTCACTGGCGCTTGCGGCCCGCCGCCGGTTACCCGCCCGCCTGTTTTGCAGCGCCTCGTGAAAGGCGGTGTTAAACCGGTCAAGCAGCGAGGATTTGTTCGTGGCCTCGGCCAACGCCTCGTACGTGTCCGCTCCATCTTCCGGGCGAGGAACGATCTCCGCCCGCAGCTCCTTGGTTCTTGAACGGCGTTTGGGTTCGCCTTTGCCCCGCTCACTCCTAGAGGCTCGCACCTGTTTCCTGTCCTTCTTTTTCGCCAAAGCTACACGTATTCCAAATGACTACAGATACCCCAAACGGCTGCAAATATCCGCAACACAGGCCGATACCTTCCACCTCGGATGACTAACAACAAACGGAACCCCCGAGTTTACCGCCTCGCTCACCCGTTTATCAAAGAATAGAAACCCCAACCGCTCCGGATCTATCATGAGGTTCTGTCTGGCCATCCGGCACAGAATATTGGAGGCCACTTGCGCCTCGTAGGCCTTTCGCGCCCGGTTGACCACCACTTTGGGTTGAAGACCACGCGCAATCGCCTGAATTTCTCTCAGTATCTGTGTTTTTACAGACTGACTAAAGAGGGCCGAGTCCCGCACCCGTTCCAGAAACTGGGGCAACGACTCGTTTCGTTTGAGCAACACGCCCACCTCGGGAGAATCGTAGAACCGCTCGATCTTGCGAAACAACGCCGCCCGCAGGAACTTGTACGCGTTGTCTATGCTGGTCTTCTCCGGCGTGATCACCAGGACCCCGTCGGAATCGGTCATCAGGAAGAAATCGAGGGTGTTGAGGTGGGCGCCTGCATCCAGATCCACAATGACGAGATCCGCTTGCAGGGTCTGCAATTCCCGCATGAACGCCGCTCTTTGTTGGGCGCGAGGGTTGGCCGCGTCCAGCAAGCCCGAGGCGCCGGGAACAAAGCGCAGGTTCTCGTACGGCGTGCCCGATACGATGGATGCCAGGCTCGGCCGTTCACGAGTGAGAAAATAGTCGTCCAGCGGCCGCGCCGCCTTGGCTCCGAGCACGGCCTCAAGATTGGAACAGCTCAGGTCGGCGTCCACCAACACAACCTGCCAGCCCTTGCGGGCTATCTCAATGGCCAGGTTGACGGAGAAACAGGTCTTACCGACCCCGCCCTTACCGCCGCCGACAACAAGCAGATCCGGCGCCGTCACCTCCTGTGAGGCGCTCACTGCCTCTTCCACAAGCCGCAACATCCTCCTCCTTGAGCATGGGGGCTCCCAACGCCAAGCCCGGGCTGAACGTCAACGACAAGACCAATGTAGCACACATGACCGCGCGGCGCAAGAAACGTTCCAAGGCGTTCAACGCCCCGTTTCAAGCGGACGGCGTCGCCCCCACTCCTATTCCTCTTGCCCTGCGGTGCGGGCGAATCCGCGTGGAGGTTCCGCCTGGACGCGGCGCCCAGACATGGCGGAACGGCCGGACCAACCCGGAATCAGATGCCTTCTCCCTAACTTTCCCCGTCCGGAATGACACAACGGAACCCCGTGGTGGCAAGCTGGGATTCGGGAAAGAGGCCCTTGCGGAATGAGCAACGCAGCTCATCGGGGGGGGATTGCCAACAGCCGCCCCGCACCACCCGCCGGGGGATATCGTCCTTCTTCCTTCTGCGTCCGGGGTCGTACGGCAGGTAAAGGTCAAGGGTCCATTCGTAGACGTTTCCCGCGAGATCAACCACGCCCTCGGGGGTAACCCCGTCCTCGTGCATGGTGACGATGGACGGCATGGCGAGGTTCTCCCCGTAGTTCGCCCGCATGGGGTCGGGTTCTTGGTTGCCCCAGGGATACTTGCGGTTCTCCCGTCCGCGCGCGGCGAACTCCCATTGGGCCTCGGTGGGAAGTTGCTTGCCCGCCCATGCCGCATACGCGTTGGCGTCCTCCCATGTGACGCCGATGACGGGCTGCTGGGGCCCGCTGTATTTTTCCGCGCCCCAGTACTTGGGGACCGGGTGGCCCGTGGCCACGAGGAAGGCCTGGTACTGCTCCACGGTAACGGGATGAATGTCGATGTAATAGGGCTCGATTTCGGCTTCGAACTGAGGCGCTTCCGAGGGCGCCTGGTCATTGCCCATCAGGAAACGCCCGCCTTCGAGCAGCGCCATGTTCTCCGTCGAACCGCTCTTGCCGTGCGCGGACACTACCACGGTCTTGGGCCTTCGGTAAGAATCGTGGAAGGCGCTCATGAGATGCTCCCGGAACTCGTCCGCCGTCTGCCAACGATCCGCCTTGTCCTCTTCGAGGGCCTTATTCAGCACCGTCACGAGCGAGGGGGCCACGTCGCCCCGCGCTTCCTCGACCCTGACTTGCTTGTCCACCGGCGTGCGCAACGTGAGGAGTTCGTAGAAGACCAGGCCCACGGCGTAGAGATCGGCGCGCTGGTCGATTTCCTGGTGTTGTTTTTGCTCCGGAGCGGCGTAGCCGAAGGTGCCGATCACGCGCCCCGGTTTGCGCGGCGTCATGAGTTCGACTTCTCCCTCGTCCAGGGGCTTGGCAAGACCGAAGTCAAGGACCTTCACGTGTTCGCCGGGCAGAAGCATGACGTTCTCCGGCTTCATGTCGCGATGGATGACCGTGCGGTGGGCCGAGGTCAGCGCTCCGAGGATTTGGGCCGTGAGCGAGACGGCGAGGCGGACGCCGAGGTAACGGCGCTGCTTGCGTTGATGGCGCAAGAACGCGCGAAGGCTCTGCCCCTTAAGGTATTCCATGGAAAGGTACAGGACGCCCTCCGGGGTTGTTCCCACGTCATGGACCGTGACAATGTTGTCATGGCGCAACCGCCGCGCCACCATGGCCTCTCGAATGAACAGATGCTGGCCCCGCTGGGTCTTGAGCATCCTCGGGTTCATGAATTTCAAGGCCACGGCTTCATCCACCAGCGTGTCTTGAGCGCGGTACACCACCGCCATGCCGCCCTTGCCGAGCTGTTCCTTGACGATGAACCGGCTGGCGACGAGATCCCCGTACTTGAAGTCGATGCTCGCCTGGCCTTGTTCCCCATTGGTCTCCGGAATCACGAGCGGGGCGCCGCAGCCAAAACACACCCCGCGCCGGCCCTGCAAGGCGGCGGGCACATGAATGCGCACATGGCAATTGGGACATTCAACGGGAAGCATACAGTTCTTTCACCAGAGTAATGAGGTTAGCCATGACTCACGCGCCGCTCCTGGCAGCCGGGTAGGGCGCGGCGGCCGTGTGCGCAACGATTCCGCGCCTCTCAAGAGGGACTTGTCCCGGGGCTGTTCGTTTCCGGGGAAATGTCACTCGCAGGCACACTACTCCGGCGAACCACATTCCTCGCAGTCCTGTTCCAAGAGGGGAGCGTATCGCCGCTCATGTGCCGGCAAGATGCCGGCGGTATGAATCATTCCCCCTCTGAAGGGAGCGAGGGGGATGTATACACTGCGCACACCGCCTTATTCGGCGATTGGGGACAGCAATCGGGCCTCGTGTCATTCAGAAATAGACTCGCATGGGCTACATGTATTCAAGCTGATCGGCATCCACGGGGGGCTCATTTCCAAACGCCGGACGCGAGAACCGGGAGCTTAACGGAGTCTCGCCAACGAAGAAGCCGCAGTTCCGCAGATAGAAGCCCTCGTCCCGCTGTCCGCCCAAGAAATCGGCGCGATACCCGAGTCGGGCGATGTTGTCACCCGTAAGAACGGCTTCCGTGACTTCATGCCAATTCCCATCCGCGTCTCGCGCCCATTGGTTGTGATAAAGCGCTTGTCTGCCCCGGTAGCCATTATTGACGGCGAAGCTCTCCAAAAAGGAGTGGGCATGGGAATACCACGTATCCGTTTGCGGCCGCCTGAAACGCGCAATCAACCTCCACTCCTCCTCGTCCGGGGAAAGGAAGTACGCCGTGTACAGGCTGGCGCCTTCTCCATCGGGGCGCACCCCGTTCAAGAAGCCGTAGGTCTTACCGGCCTCCCAGTCGTACGTCAAATAGCTTTGGCCTCCCGAACCTTCGCCGCCAAAGTCGCCGGTATAGACATCTTCTCCCCGGTCCAGCACCTCAACGCGCTGGTCCTCGGGTATCTCGCCGGGATCATCGGTCACATAAGGGCTCCACACGGAAAACAAAACCCGCCGCTC
>SKRY01000431.1 GCA_007118235.1 Candidatus Hydrogenedentota bacterium
AAATACACCCGGCGCCGACCCCTTAGGGGTCGCAGAACCTACGATTAGTAGCCTACGACTACAGGTCAAGGACAATACGCGCCTTGTAACGATCTCCCTCGCGTTGCACCTCCAGACCGTGGTACGTCGCCGCCTTGATCTCCGGTCCCCGCTCCTCCGGCGCATGACGGTACCCTTCCACGCGTGCCGCGAGACGCTCGGGACTCGCCTCCTCAAACGAAAACGACACCCCGACGAACTGTTCGGCGTCCAACAAAAAGAGAAGTTCCTGCAGCCACCGGATGAGCATGTCTTCCCAACCCTGCGCGCTGAGTTCGATGGTTTGGACATGCTCCCGATCGCGCCGCCGTTCCTCCAAGGCGGTTTCGTACAAGGCGTCTGCGGCGGCCGTAAGCAGGGCGGAGAACCCACGCCCCCAACAGTCCGCCATGACATCGGCGGTGTGATCAACGAACGTGTGCCCGTAAACGGCTGGGCTGGGCTGTATGGCGTCATTCATGAAGCGTTGGTAATCCGATATAGGTTCGACCGTGGCCAAACGGCCGCGTCCGGCGTTTCCATGTTCATATAATAACCCATGTCCCGAAGTGTCAAGCCCGTTTTGGGGAGCACCACCCGCCGCGGGCCGCTCGAACACCCTCTTTTTTGAAGTTGGGCGCTTTCATTGGTATAGTGCTGCCGTGGCCGATGGCGCCACGGAATCCTTTGTGACTATTGCGCGCGGCTCCCGAACGCGGGAATGCCGCGCGCCAGTGTGGGATAACGAACAAACTGGGAGAGATTATCATGAAGAAAGCTGCGTTTGCGATTGCTTTCGCCGCCACAGCGGCGCTGATAGTGGGGTGTGAGGCGCGGGAGCCCCTGGATTATTCCTGGGAACCGGATCGCCCCATCGAAATCATCGTGCCATGGGCCGCCGGCGGCGCCACCGACCAGGTTATTCGTCTGGTCGCCTCGGAAATCGAGGACGCGCTGCGCATGAGTGTGGTGGTCGTGAATACACCGGGCGGCACGGGATCCATCGGCACGGCCGAGGCGCTGGAAGCGGATCCCGACGGCTACACCTGGACCTCCGGTTCCGCGTCGGCGTTGGGATATTATCCCGTCTTGGAAATGCTGGATACGAGCCTGGACGATTGGCACCTGTTCCTGGCCGTGGCCAATGTTCCGTTGATTAGCGTTCATCCCGACTCCGAGTACGAGGATTTCGGCGATTTCCTGGCCGATCTCGAGGCGCGCCCGGGCCAAGTCAGCGTTGCGACGGCGGGCACGGCGTCGACCGGCCACAAGGTTATCGAACTCATCTGTCAGGCGACGGACAACGAGTACAACCACGTCAGTTATGATGGCGGAAATCCCGCGGTGACTTCGGTTGTGGCGGGCGAAAGCTCGGTCACGACTCAGCTTGCTTCGGAGCAGGCAGACATGATTCGCGGTGGACGCCTGCGCCCGTTGGCGGCCTTCAGCAGTGAACCCTTGGAAATCGAGGGTCATGGGGAAATCCCGCCGATCACGGAGTGGCTTCCCGATGTGCATATGGCGACGGACTACTTTGGCATCTGGACCCGCCATGATGTGCCGGACGAGGTCATCGAAACCATGCAGGAAGTTTGGGATGAGTACGTCGTGGATTCGGAAATTATTAGGGATTATGCGATGGAGCGGGGCGCCGTCGTGACGCCGTACTATGGTCAAGAGGCCCATGACCGGGCTTGGGAAAGCGTGAGGACCGATGCCTGGATCCTGTACGACATTGGGTACGCCGAAATCTCGCCTGACGAGGTTGGCATTCCTCGTCCCGAATAAGAAGTCTGACTGTCATGACTGAAGAACAACAAACTGGAAGTGTGGAGTCCGTATCCGGCCGGACGCGTCCCCAAATGGACTTGTTTGTCGGACTGGCCCTGTTGCTCCTGGGGGTGTTTGTGGTCCACCAGGCTTTCCAAATGCCTAGTGTGGAGCACCCCCGGGTCAGAGCCGTGTACGAGGGGCCGGGGTTTGTCCCCGGGTTATTGGGGGCCGCGATCGCCGTCTTCGGGCTCATTGTCTTGGTGCGCTCGGTGTGCGAGGGTGGCCTGAATCTGAAGGGGGCTGGTGGGCAAGTGATGGACGTGTTCCGCCGCCCGGAGCCCCGCCGCCTGACGATTCTGCTGTTGCTTGCCCTGGGCTATGCTTGGGGCCTCATCGGGCGGGTCTCCTTTCCGATGGCGACGTTCCCGTTCGTTTTGGCGTTCATCCTGGTCTATGACTGGGAGAACACCGCCGAACGCGCCCAGCACGAGAATTGGCTGGTCGCCTTGGGGAAGCGCCTTGTTGGTTTCCAGCTACGCTGGAGCATTTTCCGCGAGCGAGTCCTGCTTGTTGTGACCGCAACGGTGCAGGCGGCGCTCACCGCTTGGATAGTCACCTACGTCTTCGAGAACATCTTTCTGCGGCGGTTACCCTAGGCAGGGCGCCCGTCAAAGGGCGTTTTGACCCAGATCCGCAGCCCCGATGTCTCTCCGTATGCTCCCCGCTGGCAAGTCCAGCGGGGAGCCATAAAAGGGGTATTATGCGAGAGGGGATAAGTACACCATATGCTTGAAGGAATAGTGCAACTGTTCGAGGGGGTGATCACCCTTTCTAGTGATGGGTGGAACCTGTTTCATATAGCGTGGGCCACGTTGTTGGGGATTTGCGTCGGCATGTTGCCGGGGCTTACCGCCACGTTGGGCCTGACGCTCATGGCGACGCTCACGTTCCACATGCCGGCTGGGCAAGCCATTTTGATTCTTATTGGCATGTATGTAGGGGCGATCTTTGGCGGCAGCCGTAGCGCCATTCTGCTCAATATTCCTGGCACCCCGGCTAACGCCGCCGTGGCGCTGGATGGGTTTCCGCTGGCGCGGGCGGGCAACGTGGGCCGCGCCATGGGCATCGCCACGGCGGGCGCCGTGTTTGGAACGCTCATCGGCATGTTGTGCCTAGCGTTTTTCGCGCCGGTGCTGGCTGACCAGGCCCTCAAATTTCAATCCTATGAATTCTTCTGGCTGGCCGTGCTCGGCGTGGTGGTTTCGGGCCGGCTGACGGCTTCCGAGGACCCGCTCAAGGGCTGGATCGCCGGCTTCATAGGATTGCTCGTGGCCATGGTGGGGCAGGACGTGCTGCAAGCCTACCCGCGCTTTGCTTACGGATATGGCCAGATGCGGGGTGGATTCGACCTGTTGCCCGTGCTGGTGGGGGTATTTGGCTTTTCCGAGCTGTTGACGGTGATGAAAACGCCCGTCTATCCTTCGGCCCAGACGACGAAAGATCGCGTGATTCCGAAGATTCGCGAGGTGCTGGGATACTGGAAGAACATTGCGGGGTCGGGGATTATCGGCACGTTCATGGGCATCATCCCGGGCGTTGGCGAAGATATGGGAGCGTGGGTTTCCTACGCGTATGCGCGGGCAATCAGCAAGAAGCGCGCCTTATTCGGCAAAGGTTCGTGGGAGGGCTTGATCAGCTCCCAGACGGGATGCAGCGCGGCTGTGCCTGGCGCGGTGATCCCCGTGCTCACCTTGGCCATTCCCGGGTCGGCGCCCGCCGCGGTGCTGCTCGCGGCCTTATTCGTGCACGGGGTCCGGCCTGGCCCGCTTATTATGGACACCAACCCTGGCTTCGTGTACGAGGTTGTGGCGATGGTGCTGTTGGCCAGCTTGGCTATCCTGCTTTTCGGGCTTCTTCTAACCAAGCCGCTGCTGAAAGTCCTCGAAGTTCCCCGGAACCGGCTGATGCCCATCATCTTCGTGTTGTGCGTGGTCGGAGCGTATGCGGTCAATAGCCGCGTGTTCGATATCTGGGTGATGCTCGGATTTGGCGTGCTGGGCTATTTCATGCGCGAATTGCGCTTCCCCATGGCGCCGCTGATTCTTGGCGTGGTTCTTGGCCCCATTCTGGACGAGAACCTGCGGCGGGGGCTTGTACTGGCCGATGGCGGCATCGGCCCATTCCTCACCCGGCCGATCTGCATGGCGTTGTGGATTGTGATCTTCGTCACGTTTCTCTTGGGCACGACGTGGTTCCCCGCGTTGTTGGGCCGTGTTCGGAACGCGGTGCTTGGCCCGCCACGGGATGATGCGCCATACAGCAGTGAATAATGCCGCTTAAGCGGGCCCGTGGCTCATCATGCGCCGCGGGCCCGCCTGGAACAGAGTAAACTCCTGGCGCGGTTGCGCCGATAGTTAAGAGGAGGGGATTGTTGTTCTGGCTCGTCATCCTGCAAGAAAGAAGTCAACTCTCCGTGTATTTTGGAGTCAGGAGCTGAACGGTTATGACGTCACATTTGCGAAGCGAGGACCGGCGCCGGTTTCCCCGGAGCCGGCGGGGCTTCACGGCAATTGAAGAGCGCGGTGAAGCCGCCACACTCAATCATGTCGACAATATCAGCGCCAACGGCGTGTTGTGTCACACCAGCGAGCCCATTCCGCTGATGACGAAGATGCGGATGGCCCTGGACCTGCCCAACCCTGTCGGCAAACGGGTCGAGTGCGAGGGTATTGTGGTCCGGTGCGACCCCCATGAACAGGGCGAGAACCACTATAAGGTGGCCATCCTTTACACGAAGGTGAGCGAGGAGGATCGTCACGCCATCGCGAAATTCGTGCAACACGACCTTGCCCACGCGCACGCCGCCGAGTAACGGTTTCTTCTCCCGTGAGGGGAAGAAGCTTCGCCCTGCCCGTGTTACAAAGTAATGGGATCCAGTGAATGGCGTGTGAGCTTTCCGCTAAGGATGGGGGGATGCTGCCGCCGGAGGGGTCTGACTCAGAGTGCTCGATGGTATCCGGAAAGCCGGTTTGGATATCTCTGGCCAAGCATGCAAAACTGGCGGGCGCGCTGGAATGGTCCCCGGGGTTTTTGTTTCGCCAAGGCGGGTGACACCGATTCGAGAGCATGAAAACCTTACTATATGGCGCCCATGCGGGCGATCTCAGCCCCGAAGTTCAACGTTTTTCGTCCCTTGAACTTGTTCACGCCAACCCGGATGTGGTGATCTGTTATGGGGGCGACGGCACCCTGTTATCGGCCGAGTTGCACTGGCCTGGTGTTCCGAAACTCCCCATTCGCAACAGCCGCCGTGGTCACCGCTGCATGCCTCACCCGATTGGCGACATACTCGCGCGGCTGGCGGCCAATGATCTGTATCGCAGTGAGTTCGTCAAGCTCTGTTGCGAGGTGCGTCACGATGACGGCACGCCGATGACGGAGCCCTTGGCGGCGATGAACGAAATCAATGTCCACATGGGGCGGATCAACTCCGCGGTTCGCTTCCAGCTCTGGATTGACGAGGAGCCCTTCGAGGACGGGATTGAGATCGTCGGCGATGGGCTGGTGGTAAGCACGCCGTTCGGCAGCACGGCCTACTACAACCAAATCACGCGGGGCATGTTTCACACGGGCCTCGGCATCGCCTTCAAGTATACAAGCCACTGCATCAGCCACCTCGTCGTGGAAGACACGGTCACCCTACGGGTCCTCATCACGCGCGGCCCCGCCGTGGCCGCCTATGACAACGCCCCCGAGTTCCTCGGTCTGCAAGCCGGAAACGAACTCATCATACGCAAACATTCTCATCCCGCCCTTATCCTAACTTGGGATCCCCTATCCTCGCCCTCCGCTCAGTTCTGACTGCAAGCGGGGTCCGCGCCGGGCGAAGGGGGCCGCCAGCCACCGCAGTCATGCGCATTTCTGGGCATGGCCGGGCGCCGCGGCGGGCGCCTCGGCCTGAAGCGCCACGTTGAGCAGAATCCCCATGAGCGCGGCGCTTGCGACGAGAGAGGTGCCGCCCGCGCTGATGAAGGGGAGCGTAAGGCCTTTTGTGGGGAACAACCCAACGGCCACGCCCATGTTGAGTATGGCTTGGAACGTGAAGAGGCTCGTCACGCCGCAAGCCAGCATGGCGCCCAGGAAATCGCGGGCGTTCAGGGCGATGCGTATCCCCAGGAGCAGCATCGCCATGAACAACGCCACCACGAACAGCGTGCCCAGAAGCCCCATCTCCTCGCCGTAGATCGCGAAGATGAAATCGTTGTGCGCCGCGGGCAGATATCCCAGCTTCTGCTCACTCGCCCCGGGCCCCCGTCCGGTGATGGAGCCGAAGGCGAACGCGTTCAAGGAGTGGGAGAGTTGATACCCCCCATCGCCTCCGCGAAGCCAGTAGTTGACATAGTCATCCCAACGCTCGGAGCGATAGCCGGCGATGTGGATGAGCGTGAACGTAACGGCGGCCATCGACGCCGCGCCGGCGATGGCGTATTTCCAGCGGGCGCCTGCCACGAACAGCATCAGGCCACTGACGCCGCATATGAGCACTGGTGTGCCAAGGTCGCGCTGTGCAAGAACAAACGCGGCGAGAATGCCGGTGAGAAAGATGAGTGGGGCCAAACCCTGCCAGAATTTCCACATCTTGTCATGGTTTTGCGACAACTTCACCGCCAAAATGACGATGATCGACAGTTTGGCAACCTCCGAGGGCTGAAACCCCATTGGGCCAAGGCGGAACGCGCGCTGGGCGCCGCCAGCCTCATCGCCGAAGAGCAGGACGGCCACGAGCAGGCCCAGGGTCGCCCAGAAGAAGGACACGTAGATGGTGCGGTTGCTCAGTTTGTGATAGTCGAACCGCGCGAACACGAACAGAACGGTTACCGCCAAAGCCGTGTAGATCCCTTGCCGGAGAAGGTACTCCGTGCTGCTGATGCCCAAGTCCCGCGCGGCTGTGAGGAATCCGCTGCTGAAGACCATCAACACACCGATGAGAATAAGGGCCAGGGTTATCAATAGCAGGATGTTTCTCTCGCGCGTCATGGCCGGGTCTCCTGTTGAAGTTGGCGAATGCATTCCTTGAAGGCTTGGCCGCGTTCCTCGAAATCGCGAAACATATCGAAGCTAGCGCAAGCAGGCGACAGCAGCACCGCGTCTCCCGGGCGCGCGCGCGCCGCCGCCAACCGCACCGCGTCTTGCAGGTCTTCCGCGCGATCATGCGGGATGTCCTTCCCCCACGCCTCCTCGATGCGGGGCGCTTCCTCACCCAGCGTAATCAGGCGCCGCGCGTGGTCGCGGACGTAGTCGCGCATCGCCTCATAGGGTTCCCCCTTTCCCTCGCCGCCCGCGATAAGGACGACGGGACGGCTGAAGCAGGCCAAGGCCACGCGGAGGCTGTCAATGTTGGTTGATTTGGAATCGTTGTAGAAGTCCACTCCGTTCACCGTGGCCGCGTATTCCATGCGATGCTCCACGCCGGGGAAGGCGCGCAAGCTTTCCAACGCCTTCTCCAAGGGGAAGCCTCCGGCGTGAATGAGGGTGAGAGCAGCAAGCACGTTGGCCAAGTTGTGCCGGCCGGGCAGTTGCGTGTCGCGGATATCGCCCACGGCCGCGCCGCCCCAGCGAAAGGTCTCGCCGTCGAGCCAGAGGCCTTGTTCCACCGGGCCTTCCGTGCTAAACCACCATACGGCCCCCGGACACTGCCGGGCCATGGCGGCGGTCCAAGGATCGGCGGCGTTCAGCACGGCTATATCGCCAGGGCGTTGGTTCTCGAACATGCGCGCCTTGGCGGCCGCATAGGCCTCGATGGCCCCATGACGCGCAAGATGATCCGGCGACACGTTCAAGACGGCCCCCATCGCAGGCCGGAACGTCTTGATGCCCTCCAACTGGTAACTGCTTACCTCGAGCACCATGTAATCGGGGGCAGGCGTTTGCA